>PFVO01000008.1:0-49114 GCA_002790655.1 Candidatus Moranbacteria bacterium CG_4_9_14_3_um_filter_44_28
GCATTCCAGTTTTTTTGAACATCCTCGCCGCTGTGTTCGTGTTCCATATTCCCAAGGTTCGACCTTGGGGAACCCGAAGGTCGAACCTTGGAATTCAACGCTGTTTCGGTTTCAATTATCTTATATCCGTTATCTCTGATTACCCGCTTCACATTTTCCTTGTCCAAAACATCCGCATCATATTCAACATAGGCTTTTTTGGTCGCAAAATTCACGGACGCGTCCAAAATGCCTTTGGTTTTCAAAAGTTCCTTTTCGTTCGAGACGGCACAACTGGCACAGGACATCCCGGAGATATTTAAAATAATTTTTGCGTGTTTCATAAAAATAACCTAAATCACAGCCGAGTTTGAGTTTGCGAAAAACTAATGTTCTTCAAAAAATTTATTTTCCTATTCCACCAAAAATTTACCGCGTACCATTCCCATTCCGCAACTGAATGGTATTTCGCGCGTGCCGGTTGGCGTAAAACTGATTATATTTTCCCCGCTATTGATGTTTTTGGCAATACCAAGGATCGGGATAATAATTTTATTCGTGCAACCGCTTACCTGAACGCCTTTTACAATCCATTTTACCGGAACACCTTTCTTGATTTTCAAAGTGCTCGGTTCGAATCCCCGGCTTGTGACGGACATTTCTATTTTTTGCTCATTTTGATTTGAAGAAACGTCTGAATTATCTTTTTCCGCCGCCCGGTCAATGCTTGCGATATTACTGATCACGCTATTTTTGACTCCTTTGAGCGCCAGGGCCGATTTAAAAGTAAAAATTGCAAAAACCAAAATTAAAATCCCGGCAACTTTCTGAAATACCCCGAACTTTTTATCCCGCGCCCAGGTGGCGGCAATCCCCAAAACCAAAAGAACCGGCATTGTTCCCAGAGCGAAAAGAAACAAACTCAAAGCTCCTCTTGAGAAACTCCCCGAAACCAAAGCCAGAACCTGCATGCTCTGAGTGAAGCCGCAGGGAAGAAAAAAAGTGATTGCTCCTAAAAGAAACGGGGCGGCCTGATGTTGGGATTCTTCCAGCCTTATCAGTTTTTTCGTCATGCTGGGAAAAAACCTGATCCCCGTTTCGGAAAGCGAAGGCGTAATTCCCAGAATAGAAAGACCTAGCTAGCCCATTATTGCCGCAACGACGATTGTATAAACCGAAACAAAATTTCCGCTGATATTGATTGTTCCGCCAATCACACCCAGCAATCCGCCGAGCAGGAAAAAAGTGATTAGTCTCCCAATGTGAAAAAGAAAATTCGGCTTGACGGTTCGGCTGAAAAAATCTTTTTCGCCGCTCCTGTACTTTTCCGAAAAAACGATTACCACTCCTTCGACAACGGCGAGACACGAGAAAACTGACGCGACAAGGCCTACAAGAAAAGAAATACCAAGCGTAAGATTTGACCCTCGAAAATTGAATTTATCCAGCCAGCCCGCGTTCTGAAATTCCCGGTACAAAAAAAGAACGACTGTTATAATTAAAACCGCGAAAACCCAGCTTGATAAGCTGTTTTTTGAATTTTCTCCTGTTTTACGATCCGGAAACTGCATTGAGAAAACTTACAGGTTGCTTTAGATAATACGCCGGCAAAAAAGAAATATTTGCACGAAAAAGACCGGGCATTGGCCCGGCCTTTTTATCTCAAGATTATATCTGAAGATCATTTCTTTTCTGAACTTTTCTCCACGCTCTTGGCCTGTTCCTGTTTTCCACCACTTTTTTTCACCACCAAAACAATTATCAACACCACAATCCCCACGAAAATCAGCCCGCCGACCGCCAGCGCCGCGAAAATTATCCAGCCCCAGCCGGAAGAGGATTTATTCTCCCCGCGGGCGACTGCTTCCTGAGACTTGGTGATATAGCTTTGCACATCGAGATTGTCCGGATACAAATTTTTCGCTTTTTCAAATTCCTTGAGGGCGTCGGAATATTCTTTCTGATTGAAAAATTCCAGTCCTTTCGCCCAAGCGGCCGTGGAAAGACTTTGAGCGGTCAGGTTGACGTTGTTTCTCGAGAGCAGTCTTTTCACTTCGTCAACTGAAATCAAAAAGTTGAATCCCTCCCCGCCCGGCTGGTCGCCCAGACTCCAGGTGGTGACGCCGACTACTTCTCCGCCCGTGTCCACCGCCGGCCCGCCGGAATTGCCGTGAGTGATAGCCGCGTCGGTCTGAAAGGCCTCCGTTCCGTCGGTCAGTTTCTTTTTGGCCGAAATCACGCCCTTAGTCATCGAAGGCTCAAGCTGCGATCCTTCATCGGTTAGTTGTCCCATCAGTTCCTGAACGATTCCCGGATATCCGATGGCGTAAACTTCTTTACCAATCTGAATATTTTGGGTGTCGCCTAATTGAATGGTCGGGAAGTTGCTTCCCTCAATTTTCAAGACCGCCAAATCGTTGGAATCGAATTCGCCTTTGTAAGGCGAATCAATAAACCGGGCCGGTTTTCCGACCTGCTCCACTTTTTTCTGGCTTCCGAAAGCATATCCGGTCTGGATATAATTTGATTTTTTGATGTTATCAATCTTCAGCTTCCCGCTCCGGTAGTCCTGATAAAGGTCATCGGCCAGTTTCTGGACATCGCCCCCGTAGGTTGACTGCAAAGTCTGCTGATAGGCCTGCTCGACGATGTCGGCGGGGGGATTGTAGCCAAGCGTCGCCGCCGCCACCGTGCTCACCGCGTCTTTGAAAATGATCGGCGCCATATCGGAAAGAGCGTAATAGGCCGTAAGCTGATCATCCGGATTGGCCACGTGCCCGTTTGTCACAAAATACCCGTCGGGGCTTACGAAAAATCCAGAGCCAGTTGCTCCGATCGTAAAGGGATAACTTTTCCCCGCGAGAGCCGGCGTATTTAGCTCCATCGCCGCCGCGGCCTGGATGATTATTTCTCCCGTGACGATGTTGGTCACCTGCACCACGGCCGGCTTGGCAAGAAGCAGGTTTGTCTGTATCGCGTCCGCGCCCGTTGCCGCATTTGACGCGCCAAGACACGCCGCCGGAGAGAAAGAAATTAAAAATGCCATCAGCAAAACTCCCATTTTTGCCGACAGCTTGGTTTTGAGATGCTTCATTTTGTTTTTGTTATTTGATTACCAGTTTGATTACCAGCCCGAAAGCCTGGTTTTATTATATACCATATCGGGAAATTAGAACAATAGGGAAGAAAAATTGACAAATTTTCAGATTTTTTAGATTTGTGGTATTATAAAAATAATCCATCCCGCCGCTCGCGAGCAGCAGGATACCTAAATTTTTGATTTTTGATATTTTATATAAACTTAGATCAGGGGTGACTTATGGATTACAGCTCAAGCTATCAATATTCGGGAAACGTGCCGCCGGAAGCCGGAGCGGCCGCTTTTGCTCTCGCTGGAGGAATGTTTTTGTTCGTAATGTTTTTGGTGCTGGTAGTTTATGTGATCGCGGCGATTTCGCTCATGAAAATCGCCAATCGCACCAACACTCCCAACGCCTGGTTCGCCTGGATTCCGATTTTGAATCTTATTTTGATGATTCAAATCGCCCAGCGTCCGATGTGGTGGCTGGTTTTCTTTCTGGTGCCGATCCTGAACATCGCCGGAATTGTTTTCGGCATCATTCTCTGGATTGACATCGCCAAGCGGCTTGGGAAATCCGCGGTTTTCGGAGTTCTGGCCGCTCTTATTCCGATTATCTTTATGCCTTATCTGGCTTTTTCCAAGAGTGACATTCCCGCGCAGTAGAAACAAAAATACTGAAATTTATACTACGCAGCCAGACTTTCTTTGGTTTGGCTGTGTTTTTATAGCAGGAATTATGCTAACTTACGAATAGAATTCATCGGCAGACTAGTATTAATATTCAAATGACGAAGAAAAATATTCTTGTTATTGCTATTCTCGTTGTCGCCCTGGCCATTTTTGTCAGCCTGACCTATTTTTTGTTTATTCCGAAACAGACGAAAACGATCGAGAACAGCCCCATCCAAAACTCATCAATCCCCCAACTGAAATCCTTCAAGGGCGTCTTGGCAGGTATCCTCGAAGAAGCCGAAATCAAAACCGAGGAAATCAAAAAGGAAATCACCGAAGCAATTCCCAATCCGTTCGCCAACAAAAAAACGGAAAATGCAACGCCAAATCCGGACAATAGTTTCACTTTCGCCATTCTCGGCGATACGCAATATTTCACCGCCGGAAACCCGAAAGGAAATTTTCAAAAAGCGGTTTCCCAAATAAAAGAGCATAATCCCGATCTCATTATCGCCGTGGGCGACCTCGTCAGCAACTGCAAGGGAAAAAGCAGTGACGCGCAGGATTATAATAACTGGAAAAATATTTTGGGCACGTTTATCGGGAAAACCTACGCCGTTCAGGGAAATCACGATCGGGTGAAAAACGTTGACAAATGCGATAAATTTTGGACGGATACTTTCAGTTTTCCAACTAATGGCCCGGAAGGTTTCGCCGAGTTTGCCTATTCCCTCGATGTCAAAAACTCCCATTTTGTTTTTCTGGACAGCGACAAGCCGGACAGCCACCAGATAAATAAAACTCAAAGAGAATGGCTGGAAAAAAATTTAGCCGCCAACAAAAAAGAAAATACTTTTGCCATATTTCACGAACCGGCTTATCCGGTGAGCGACAAAAAGGGAGAAAGTCTTGATTTTGATCCTTCGCAGCGAAATGCTCTCTGGGAAATTCTGGACCGGCACAATATCACGGCCGTTTTCAATGGCCACGAGCACATCGTGAGTCGCCGGAAAATCACAAGTCAAGTTTCTTCCGTCGCCAAAAACAGCGTTTATCAGTTCGTCTTCGGAAACACCGATTCTTTTAACCATGGTCTCCCCGCCGCCGGCGTCGCCGAATACGCGAACCAGGGACAGGGCCGCTTCGGCCTTGTTCGCGTGAACGGCAAAGAAATCACGGTCGAAACTTATGACCCCAACGGAAAACTCCTCAACACTTTCACCCACACACCAGAAAGCCCTGGACGCTGACCCGAGGAGCTAACAAGCCAATGCGGCTTTCGGTGCGGGGTAAACTTTTTCGAAATAGAGAATTCTGAATTTATCTTGCAAAAAATACGTACTCAAATACGTACGTATTTTTTATCTCCCCCGCCGAAACCCGCGGGGGTCAAAACTGGCAAAAAATTATTTTTTTCTTTTTGTCGCTTTTATCTTGAGACTCTCAAGAGGAATTCCCTGATATTGCTTTTTGCTGATATCTTTGTCCTCGGAAAGTATTTCGACCTCGAAACCGGCTTTTTTTATTTTCTCGATATAGTCGTCGCGTAGAAGCGCTCCGGCGACGCACCCGGCAAGAAGGCTCTCATCGTTTCGCATTTCTTCGGGAAGATCCTCAAGAAGCACAATATCCGACACGAACATTTTTCCGCCGGGCTTCAGCACCCGCCAAACTTCCCGAAAAACCTTGCTCTTGTCAGGCGCTAGGTTGATAACGCAGTTGCTGATCGCGATATCAAAAGAATTGTCAGCGACCGGAAGCTCCTCGATATCTCCCAGTTTGAACTCGACGTTTTTATACCCGTATTTTTCGGCATTTTCCCGGGCTTTTTCGACCATCTCGGCAGTCATATCCACCCCGACAACTTTACCCGCCTTGCCCACACGCGTGGCCGCCAGAAAACAATCGAATCCCGCTCCGGACCCGAGATCCAAAACGATGTCCCCTTCTTTGATTTCAGCCATTGCCACCGGATTGCCGCAGCCAAGCCCCAGATTGGCCTCGGAAAATTTCGCGATATCGTCTTTCGAATAGCCAATTTCCGCGGCGACTTTGCCGGATGTCTTTCCGTTTCCGCAACAAGAACACCCGGAAGATTTCGCGATCTTCGAATAGCTGTTCCTCACAACTTCTTTCACTTCGTCTTTTCGCATAATTTTTTTGAGAATATTTTAATTGCTTATAATTCCCCCGCCGAAATCCGCGGAGGAGTTTAAATAAAACAATTTTACAATCAATGAAATTTTAACCTCGATTGTTTCCGATGTATAAATGCTTCGGCTTTCAGAAAAACTTTTTTCGTCCAGTCCAAATATTCTTTCGCTTCTTTTTGCGAAATTATGATTCCGTCTCCGTATAAGTCCCAGTTTCTTTTCGAGCGCATTTCATCGGCCAGGATTTCAATTTCCGAATCTTTCAAAAAGAAAGCCAGTTTCCTTATAAGCTCGACATAATGGCCCCGGCGTGATTTTACCCGCAGGCCATTTTCAGCGCAAACGGCCATGGCCAGTTTAAGGAGCGCGTCGTAACAAAAGCGGAAACGCACTTCTGGCACATCGGCTTCGGCAGCAATTCTCAAATCCCTTCCAGCTGATTTGTAGTATTTTTCTATTTGTTTTCGGGAAAACCGAAATTTCTCAAACATTCAGATTATTTTTATTTTTTTCTGCGAGAATATATTTTTCAAAAATTCATCGCCAGCTTTTTTCTTTTTTTTGAATTCCGCGGAAGAAAAATCGACGATATTGATTTCCCTCTGAATTTCCTTCATGAGAGGAAGGATCAGTCTCTTAGCCTCAAGGGAGGAGTGTTCACCGACAAGCAAAAGGTCAATGTCGCTTTCCTGCTGAAGAGAATCTTTGGCGTAGGAGCCGAAAATATAGGCTTCCCGCAAACCTTTCAGTTTTGAGAGTTTTTCTTTCAGCGATTCTTCGATTCCGTATTTTGCCCGGAAGAAATGCTCCAGCTCCCGAAGCAACGGGTATTTTTTGTTCAGATTGAAATATCTTTGGTTACCTTGCATCTCTGAAACGAGGACTCCTTCGTTTTCCAGTTCCTTCAGCTTCCTGAAGAGATTTCCCGGATTCACCCCCAAAAGATCCGCCAGTTCATTGACATAGTGGCGCCTCTTCTGGTTCAAGAGAAAATATCTCAAGACTTTAATTGTAATTTTCGAGCGGAACTCGAACATTTGTTATTGTTTATTATTACAATAATCATTGTATATTATTACAATAATATGTCAACCCCGGCTCCCCCCGCCGTCGAAATCCGCGGAGGATTGTTCGACCTTAGTGAAGCATTAATATCGCTAGGTGAATAAAGATAGTAATCTATAGAGTCCCCAAAGACCAAGTGATATACCTACGAGCGATATGAAGCCAAATATTTTTCCATAATTTACTACACCGGAATTTAGTCTTGTTACATAAACTAAGGTTCTATAATCAGTCATTCGCCTTTTTAATCCGAAAAGGAATGAATACATTCTTCCTTGAGATTCAAATTTTTTTCAAGATCTTCTCTTAATTCATCATTTAGCTCATCCATTTCAGGAAATTTATCCGGAAATAAAACCCAACAAAATTTTTTGAACTTATAGTGTAAAGTATATTTTTCGTATTCTTTTTCGCCAAAATCAAATCCTTTGATTAATATTTTTCCCCACATAATTTCTCTTTCTTTATATATCGAGTAAGTAATAGCAATAATATTCAACGCTATTGATAACAACAATATTTTTAGTGACAATGCAAAATCAGATTGATCAATTTTTTTATTGAGAAAACTAGAAGATACTATTGTGAAAAAAATACTTAATGCTCCACCAAGAAACAAAACAAGATAATACAGGTATTTTCTCCATTCCCTTATTATCGAATTGTATTCTTTATGAAATTCAAGCGTATCTTTCTTAATTTTTTCTAATTCTGCATTTTGTCTATTTTTTATTTCTTCAATATTCATTATAATTTATTATCTCCTTTTTACTATATGTCACTTCTTAGAGCGTTAGATGCAAAAGACACTAATCTGCTCTCGGTGGGTTGCCAGCTCCTGGAATTAAGTATTTTCTGCCCCTATCCTATTCCCAAACCGCCTGTTTTATCAAGAAAAAAAGCCCCGGGTGAGGCAGAAAGATCATATCTTATTTATTTTTCTCACTTCTTTTCTTTTAATTCAATCTCCTCTTTTTTATAGTCAAACTTGACGACAAACAAATCAAAGAATCCTACTTGTCCGAGCACTCCATATCCCATCTTGGCAATACCCGGCAGAAATCCCGCTTTTATTTTGTGCGGCCAGCCGCCAACCCGAATGATAATTGGATAAATATAATGAGGTTCAAGAGCTCCAGTTATTCCACACACATCCTGTCTTTCACCTGAAGTTATATCGATGCCTAATAATTATCCTATTTGAGCGTCAAATATGCAACAATCCGCGCCAGAGTCAATTAGTACTTCATAATAGACAGAATACTCTTCGTATAATATTTCAACAGGAATGACCGACCTCAAAATTTCCGGGCCGTATTTTTTGTATTTGAATTTCATAGCCCGAAGCCAACGTAGGTAATCAACTTCTCTGGCATGCGCGTCAAAATCGGGTCGTTATAACCCTTTTTTTTGCTTTTTCCATTACTTCTCTAACTGTTTTCCCACTCGCGACAACTGTTTTCTCATCTTGCTTCAAAGCAACCCAAAGACCTTTGTATTTTTTATAAATTTTTGTCCAATCAATAGCCATATAATGATATTACTATAAGTTAATAGGAAAGTAAAGCGTATTTCGCTCATTTTATTATACAAACGACGAGGAAATTTAAATTCATGCATGATGTAAAAACAGGCCACTTTATTTACCCTGATATTCAATGTTGGGGTGAAGGAAAAATTCACTTTCTTGCCCCTATCCTATCTCAAACTGCCAAATTTGCCAAGAAAAAAGGGGTACCAAGGTCTCGATGTCCAATGACACCAACTTTGATTTTTTTCAAAATCATTTCCTCCTTTTATTTTTAAGTTGCAAAAAACAGCCCCTGAGGCTGTTTGCTTTTTTCACGATTGAATTAAAAACTATCTAGTACACAAAAAAGCGAACAACCCCAAGCGATTCTGGTTTCGGTGATTCCTTCTGAAGTTGTTTGCAAAATATCTCATGCTTTCAGTTTATACTACAATACATTTTTCTGCAAACTAGATACCAAATACTTAATACTCTATACTTTATACATGCTATTCAACACATATTCTTGGCAGCATTTGCCCCAAAATTTAAATCCAATTGCTTTCAACATCGGCCAAATTGAAATTTCCTGGTACGGGATTATGTACCTGGTTGCTTTTGCGATTGTTTATTTTTTGGTCCGCTACCGGATCCGGACGGAGAAATTGGGAATTTCGTTTGAAACCGTTCAAGACTTTTTCCCATGGGGAATTGCCGGATTATTATTAGGCGCAAGACTCGGGGATGTTTTCATTTATGACTGGGGTTATTTCCAAAATCATCTCTCCCAAATTTTTCTGCCGTTTGACATTTACAACCACTGGCAATATATCGGGATTTATGGAATGTCGTATTTTGGAGGATTGATTGGCCTCGCGATCGCTTTTTATATTTTTTGTAAAGTAAAAAAAATAAGCTTTTTAGAATTTAGCGACCTTTTCGCCCCTGCCATTCCGCTTGCATTCACTTTCGGCCGGATTGGAAATTTTATTAACGGAGAACTTTGGGGACGCGTGACGAAAGTTTCTTGGGGAATTTATTTTCCGGCGGATTTTTCCGGACAGCTCCGACATCCTTCGCAGATTTATGAAGCATTCCTCGAAGGAATTTTTCTTTTCGTAATTTTATGGAGCATTAGAAAAATAAAATTTCCGGTCGGATATCTTACTGCGTTTTATCTTATCGGCTACGGCCTCGTCCGCTTCACCAGCGAATTTTTCCGTGAGCCAGACAACGGGTGGTTTGTTTTTTCGCTTACGATTGGGCAGTGGTTTTCGGTAGCAATAATGATAATGGGAATAATAATCATTTTCCCAAAAAGAAAGAGTAGCCAAAATAATGGCCAATCCGCTTGATAATTTTCTGTTTTCCCCCTACTATTTTATTAGATATTCTTACGTCAATTCCAACCTCTATGATCCCAAGATATACAAAGAAAGAAATGAGCCAAATTTGGAGTAATGAAGCCAAATTTCACAATTGGGCAAGAGTTGAGGTAGCCGTTCTTCAAGCGAAAGTTAATCTCGGCTTGCTCGACATCACCATTCCAGATAAATTGGCGGAAAAAATTAAAATTGATCCTACCGAAATCGACCGGATAGAAAAAGAAATTACTAGACATGATATGGCCGCGTTTCTCTTGCATACTTCTCCTCAACTTCCCGAAGAGTTGCGTCCGTTTTGGCATGCCGGAATGACGTCATACGACATAGAGGATACGGCTTTGAGCCTGCAGCTTATAGCAAGCGTAAAACAGATTATTGCAAGAATAAAAAAAGTAAAAGAAGTTCTAAGGATCAAAGCGCTTAAGTATAAATACACTCCGCAAATTGGGCGAACGCACGGAGTGCACGCTGAGCCAATCACATTCGGGGTGAAGTTAGCAAAATGGTATGATGAATTTTCCCGCCATGAGAAGAGAATGGCAAAGCTGCTTGAACAAGTTTCTGTCGGGAAAATATCCGGAGCAGTTGGGATGTACACGCTCGACCCAAAAATCGAAGAGGAAGCGTGTAAATTGCTAGGCCTTAAGCCGGTGATGGCAACACAAATAGTTGCTCGCGATATCATCGCTGAATACATTTCGACATTGGCGATCATTGGAGGGACACTGGAAAAAATCGCGGTTACAATTCGGACACTTCAGCGAACAGAGATTCTCGAAATGCAAGAATATTTTGATATGAAAAAACAAAAGGGTTCATCTGCCATGCCTCACAAAAGAAATCCGTGGGGACATGAGAATGTTTCTGGAATGGCGAACGTCATGCGAGGCTATGCTGGAATGGCACTCGCAACAATTTCCAGCTGGGATGAGCGAGATCTTTCAAATTCAGGACAAGAGAGGATTTATATTCCAGATTCTTCGATTCTTCTTGACTATATGTTCGCCCGCCTGACCGGTGAGATGGAAAAATGGATTATCTATCCCAAAAAAATGAAAGATAATTTGAATCTTACGAAAGGATTAGTATTTTCACAGAATGTGCAGACGCTACTTGCTGAAAAGAGCAGTCTGCCCAGAGAAGTTGCCTACAAGATTGTGCAGGATATTGCCCAGGCCTGCTGGGAAAACAAGAAGGATTTTTTTAAAGCCCTCAACAAAAACAAGAAAGTAAGAAAATACTTAAGTGAAAAGGAGCTTAAGAAATGTTTTGATCTCGACGCCAAGCTCAAGTACGTGGATTATATTTTCAAAAAAGTATTTGGAACAAATATCCCGAGCGGAGTCGAGGGATCTTAATAAATTACTAAAATAATATGGCCGGATACAAAAAAGGAAAACTCGTCGCGGAGGGGAAAACGAAAAAAATTTGGGAAAACAAAAATGACCGCAAAACGGTCATCGTTGAATACAAAGACGACATCACGGCTTTCAACGATCCCAAATTCACCAAAAAATTCAAAAGCAAGGGGAAGAGCTCTAATCACACAACCTGCCGGGTGTTCGAACTCCTCGCGAAAGCCGGCATTCCAACAGCCTACCTTGAACAAATTTCCGACATGGAGTTTGCGGCTGAAAAATGCGAGATGATTCTCTTGGAAGCCGTGTCCCGGCGCTATGCGTTCGGTAGCTATCTCAAGCGCAATCCCCAATTTGCGGCGCCTGTTGGCAAACCGCCGGTATATTTCCGCAAACTGGTCAATGAACTTTTCATAAAAAGCACCAAAGGAAAATTGGTAATTGGCGGAGAAACGCTGGTGAAAGGGCTTACGATGGAGCAGGACGATCCGCTGATTCTCGATCCTTTTCAGAAAAAATGGAAACTGATGTTTCCGAAAATACCGATTTGGGATCCGAAATCCGATTTGAAAAGAACCGTTGAGCGCAAAAAAGTGCTTCTGGGAGATTCGAAGCGGCTGGAGATTATAGACGAGATAATGCGAAAGACTTTTCTCGTCCTTGAAGGAGCATTTTCCCAAAAAAAATTCAGGCTCATTGACATGAAAATTGAATTCGGGATTACGGAAAAAGGAAAGCTCGTCGTCGCGGATGTCATTGACAATGACTCCTGGCGGCTTCGCGATACGGAGTGGAAAGAATTTTCAAAACAGGCTTTCCGGGATGGAGAAGCGCTCGGCGAAGTTGAATTCAAATACGGGGTTGTGTCTGATCTGGTAAGCGATTTTCCGAATATCCCTTCCCAGGCATTGGTCTTGTGGACGGGTTCCGAAAAGGACGAAATGCCGGAAGTTCCCGAGATTCCCGGAATATTGATGATAAAAAAAGTTATTTCGGGGCATAAAAAGACTTCTTTTTGTCTTGACGAGCTAAAAAAACTCGAGAGAGAATTTCCGGGCGGCGGGGTTATCATCGCCAAAGTGGGAATGAGCAACGGGCTCGGGCCAATTCTTGCGACTCACACCCACTGGCCGGTGATTTCCATTCCGGCGAGTGCCAAGTCATTTCCGGACGATGTTTGGAGCGCGCTTCGCATGCCTTCCGACGTTCCCATGGCGCTTATCGAAAAAGACTCCAACGCGGTTGATTTCGCGCTCAACATTCTTGCCAAAAAAAATCCGATTCTCTATATGAACCGGAGGTACAAAATCGAACAGCTCGACACGGATACTAATTAAACTCAAAATTCAAAGGTCCCTAAACTCGAAGCAATATTTACTTTATTTCCTTTATTTTTATTTCTTTCACACTTCCCCAATTCGTAGAAAGCGACGTTTGTTTTTTTGGAAACAGAATCTATCGCATCTTTCAGTATTCCACCCTCGCCGGAGCCGACCGCTTCCATTCCTATCCCCATATTGAAAGTCACGCACATATTTTTCCAGCTTTCTCCGCTTTCGCTTTGAATTAATCTGAATAATGGCGGCGGATCGGGAATTTTTTTTACGTATTTTATGCCTTTTCCCAAGTTGCTTATTTTCGTCAGCCCCCCGCCCGTGTTTATCGAAATGCCATGAAGAAGGCGAAATGCTTCCTTTTTTTTGAGCTCATCAATCAACAGTTTAATTACAATCGCCCATTGGCGCATGGGGGAAAGAATGGCTTTTCCCACGGTCATTTCCAGTTCTTCTTTATAATCTCCGACTTTATATCGTCCCGCATACTTGTTTTTTCCGAAAAGAAACGGGTATTTTTTGTTGTAATCGGAATGCATTAGCGCCGTTCTCGTGAAGGTGAGTCCGTTCGTCATCTGACCGGAGTTCGGTTTTTCCTCCCACTTCGCCTGCCCGGCGCTCGAAAAACCGAAAATCAAATCCCCCGATTTAATGTTGCCCTTTATTATGTCTTCTTCGCGAGCCTTGGAACGAATATCCATGTCGATAGCGTAAGAGTTCACTTGATCCGGAAGATCGGCGGTTTCCCCTCCCAGAAATTCGATATTGATTCCGAATTGTTTGTACAATTCAATATTTTTTTGGATTCCCATCCCAAGCTGCCCGAGAATTATGTCTTTCGGAACATTTTTTGAGTTTATGTTGACAACATCCGTAAGCTCGTAGTGCTCAATGAATCCGCTCGCGGCGATATCGCTCGCGTTCGAGGAAAGAGCGTCGTTAATATCTCCCTGAAAAATAGTTTCGTCTCTCGTTTCAAAATAGTGGAGGCACCTCTGGATGCTTTTACTGCCGCTTCCGTCGGAATGTTTCACTTTCATGAAGCCTGGATTTTTTTTATCACGCGCCATCACGCAAAAAGCGCCGGGAAAATCGTTCCTCACAATTTTTTCAAAGACACTCTTCACGGCACCTTTGTGCGGATCAACGCCCAATTTTTCGTAAATGCTCTTTTTCGCCATCTTATGCGCTATAAATTATTTAAGATGAAATCAACCCGCTCTTTGACAGTCGGCATCACCGGCACTTTGACAATCGGATAACCAAGACGCTTGTAACTCGATTCCAGCAATCTTTGAATCTTGAGTGCATCTTCCTTTGGTTGTATTCTCGCGTAATCCTTTTTGTAAGGATACATCTCTAATAGAAATATTTTTTTGTAACTGCTCCCTTCCACAGCTTTTGTGAGATATGTATCTTTTGTGGAAAGCCCCGCCATTTGATAATAGGCGATGCTGTCCGGAACACCAAGATCAAAAAAAATAATTTTACCTTTGGGCAATTTTTTTTCGAGTTCGACTTTCATCTTGAGCATTTTCTTCTGAAACGCTCCCTCGTCGCCCCGGATGTCTTCTATATTTTTCCCCCGGGCAATTTCTTTATCAATAAAAATTCGCGCCATTTCATACTGAACTTTGTATCCGCGCCGTTCCAGTTCCTTGAGAGCTGTTGTTTTTCCCGCGCAAGGACCTCCGGTGATGATGTACCAGTTGTTGCTTTTCTTCGCTGGCATTTTTTATTTGAAATATTTAACCGCGTTTTGGAAAATCTTTATCCCGGGACCATCTTTTGGGACTGGTTTTCCTTCGCGCATATATTTTTCCTTGAGATACGGCCAGTGGGGCAGCTGGTGAAAAAACATCGCCCTTTCCGGATGAGGCATCATCCCAAGTACTCGTCCTTCACACCCTAAAACTCCAGCAATATCTTCGAGCGAACCGTTAGGATTGGCTTCGAGATTCTGATAGCGGCAGATTTCTCCCCGGATATACTTCGCGGCAACCAATTTTTTTCTTTTCAAATCGGCAAGCGTTCTCTTGTCGGCGTAATATTTTCCTTCCCCGTGCGCGATCGGAATCATGAGCGTCCTGATCCCTTCCAGCCACGGACTCTTTCCTTCGATTTTAATATCAACCCACCTATCGAGGTATCGGGCTGAATCATTGAAAGTCAAGGCGCCGGGCAAGAGCCCGAGATTGGTGATAATCTGAAATCCATTGCAAATTCCGATTGCCAGTTTGTCCTCGCCGACAAAGCGCTCCAGTTCCTCCCAAAGGTGATTTCTCGCCTTGTTAGCATAAGCTTTGCCTGATCCGGTGTCATCGCCGTAGGAAAAACCGCCTGGGAATGCCAATATCTGGTAGTCTCTTAACCTTTTCTTGTTTTCAATCAAATCATTTATGTGGACAATATCTGCCCGGGCTCCGGCTTTTTCAAAGGCAAATTTTGTCTCTTCTTCGCAATTAAGTCCGTATCCCGAAAATACAAGCGCTTTTGGCATTTTTCTCTTCATAAAAATTCTAGAAATTCTTAAATTTTTCCTTATACGCTTTCAATGCCTTGCTAACTCCCAGATTAACAATACTTTCCCCTGTTTTATTCTTTATCCTGATGTTTTCGCCTCTCGTTATTTTTCCTATCAAAACCGGTTTATTGCGGGCCATTATCTTTTCAAAATTTTCCCTGTTCTTCGGCGCGACCGTGGCCAGAATTCTTCCCTGGCTTTCCGAAAACAGAACCTCGCCGTCGCTTTCGGCCGAGCCCGGAATATTCTCAAGGGAAATATCCATCCCCAGTTGCCCCGCCATAGCCATTTTCATGAGCGCCACCGCCAAGCCACCTCTTCCAACACTGATGGAAGAAGAAATTATTTCCTGCTGCGCGCATTCATAGAAATCTTCGTATATTTTTTTGTTTTTCGCCGCGTCAACTCTCGGAACTTTGTTTCCCAGATAATCTTTTCTTTCTTTCTGGCTGATCATAGAAAAATATTCGGAAGCTCCCAGCTCGTCATTGGTCTCGCCCAGAATGTATGCCAGATCACCCGGAAATTTCGGTTCGATTGAAACAGCCTTATAAACGTCGGGAATTATTCCGATGGCGGAAATGAGAAGAGTGGGCGGAACCGAAATCTTGATTGGATGTCCTTGATCGTCAAATCCTTTGAAGTCGTTGAACATGCTGTCTTTTCCGGAAATAAACGGCGTGCCGAAAGAAACGGCGCAGTCGTAGCAGGCTTTTACCGCCTGCTTCAGTTGATAGAGCTTTTCCGGCTCGTTTGAACTGCACCAGCAGAAATTGTCGAGAAGCGCCAGCCTGCTTATATCGGCTCCGCCCGATACCGCCGCGCGAATGGCGGAATCAATCGCCGAGCTCGCCATATGATAGGTATCAATGTCCGAGTAGCTTGGATTTATTCCGAAAGAAAGAGCTATTCCTCTGTCCGAGTGAAGCACCGGTTTTACAACCGCCACATCAGCATTGATTCTTCCCCGACCCTGAATGGGTTTTATTACCGATGTTCCCTGTACCTCATGGTCGTATTGGCGGGAAATGAAATCATAGCCGGAAATATTGAGCCTCCTTAGCATCTCCACGACCGTCTTCGTCCAGTCTTTTTTCGGCTCATATGGAGGCTCCTGGTGCCTCATGGCGATTTTTTTCGTCTTTATTTTTTTCTCGGGTAGCCCGTCGTGAAGAAAATCCATATCAACATCCATGATTGTCTTTCCTTTGGATTTCACGACGCACTTTCCGCTGTCCGTGAATTTCCCGATGACAGTGGCCTCAACGCCTCTTTTCTCCATTAGGTTTCTGAACTCTTTCCATTTTTTTTCCGGGATGGCAAGTGTCATTCTTTCCTGCGATTCGGAAATCCAGATTTCCCACGGTTCGAGCCCCGGATATTTCAAGGGGACTTTGTCCAGCTGAACCGCGCACCCGCCGCACTCCTTGGCCATTTCCGCAACGGAACACGAAAGTCCCCCCGCGCCATTGTCGGTGATGCTGTTGTATAAGCCCAGATCTCTCGCCTCTTTCACCACCGAGTCGCTAAGTTTTTTTTGGGTTATGGGATCTCCGATTTGAACGGCCGTGGCAGGACTGCCGCTGTCCATGGCTTCGGAAGAAAAAGTCGCGCCGTGAATTCCGTCCCGCCCCACCCTTCCGCCGATCATGACGACAAGATCTCCCGGTTGAGCTTTCTTGTTGTGGGAGTCGCGACCTTGAATTTTTCTTGGTATGAGCCCGACTGTTCCCACGAACACAAGAGGTTTTCCTCTGTAACGCTCGTCAAAAAAGACAAATCCCTGCGAAGTCGGGATGCCGCTGCAGTTTCCGCCGACATTTACTCCCTGAATCACGCCCTCCATGATTCGTTTTGGAGACAGCATTTTTTGCTTTCTTTCGGCGTCCCGGTACAAAGACCTTTTTTCTTCCGGATCGGCAAAACAATATCCGTAGATATTCACGATAGGTTTTGCTCCCAGCCCGAAGCCGATGGTGTCGCGGTTTACTCCCACAATCCCTGTAATTGCGCCGCCGAAGGGATCAAGAGCCGAGGGACTGTTATGCGTTTCCGCTTTGTGGGTTACGAGATAATCCCTGTCGAATTCGATAGCGCCCGAGTTGTCGGTGAAAACGGAAACGCAAAAATCTTTTCCGCCTTTCTTTTTTCTGATTTTTTCGGTGGCCGCTTTGATATAGCCCCTGAAAAGTCCATCTTTTATTTCATCCATCGGATCGGCGAAGATCGTGTGTTTGCAGTGCTCTGACCATGTTTGGGCGATGGACTCGAGTTCAATATCAGTCGGTTTTCTGCCAAGATTGTTGAAATAATTTCTGATGGCATAAAGATAATCCAAATCCAGAGCCAAGGGTCCTCTTCTGGTCCCGTCGGAATTTTCAATCCCCTTTTTCCCGAGGAGCGCCAGTTCTTCGTCACTGATATTCAGATCGACTTCTTTAATCAAAAAACTCGCATCCAATTTCACCTTGGGAACAACAATTCCCATTCCTTTGTCTTTTTTGTACTCGGCGTACGATTTAATTTTCGCTCTTTGGATCAACGGGTTGTATAAGCTGTCGGCAATTTTTTGGATATCTTTTTTTGAAAGTTTCTCTTCAACGAAAAAAACGAGCGAAGAATAAACACCTTCGCCGCTTTTGAATTTCTTTTTCAGCAAATCCTCTATAGTTTCCTTTGCGGTGTTCCCAACATTATCCGTCACGCCGGGAAGAAATCCAATCTCAACCGCCCAGTCGAATTTTTGCGGCATTTCACAATTACCGGCCAAAGCCTTTTCCATCAGAGGATTAGCCAAAACCTGCGCGGCTTTTCGGACTTCACCGGCGCTTATATTCGCATCAATTGTATAGCAGTCTCTGATCCGAACTGATCTTATTTTTCCCTTAAAACCAAGGTTTTCAAACTGTTTTTTCTTGACAGCGGCCCTCGCGTCGGGGATTATATATTTTATCTCAATTCTCGCTGGCATTGTTAAAATATCGCATAAATACTTTATTTAATGATATCAAAGCAACCACAAAAATACAATAAATTTGACAACCCCTTTACTAATTTGCGATGATGTTTTTAAAGATCTGACATCCAAAAAGCAGGAGGCGTCATGCTGAACAAAATTTCTCTAACCGGCAAAAAGTGCGTTATCGCCCACCTGCTCAATGAGAGTCAGGTGAGAAGTTTTCTGGAGTATTGCTGCATCCGGTCCGGACTCAAAGCCAAAGGTAGTCCTAAGGTTAAGCTGCACCAGAAACACATGGTGCCTGAAGCCTCAGGTTTGGGCGGCTACCAAAAACTGCAGGAAAATGGATCTATCGGGGTCAGTACTTTTCCCTATCTCGACAGAGATGGAGGGTTTGTCGAGGTTTCTGTAAAATTAACCGGAGAGGTCGAAAACTTCCGGGAAATTGCCGAGGCCGGCATTCAACAGTTTTTCGGAGCTCTCACGGTCATTGAAAACTGATTAAGTTCCGAAGAACCAGGCAGGGTCGAAGACCCTGCCTCTTTTAATTTGTTTAGAGATTAATTCTGATGTTTTATTTGCTTCTTAATATCCTAATACATTATATTTAAATCAAGAAACAGCACCTATCAAATCCAAAAAGAGGGTTGATTGAAAACCCGCAATGAAAACAGGAGGAACATCAGATGAATAACATTCCCTATCTGCTTCTTTGCGACTATGATCTAACCCTCTTTAATACCAAAGACCGCTCCCCCAGAGGGATCGGTCTTGCGGAGGGTTACGAGTATGCGGTCCTGCAAACTTTTGGACCGCAAGGATTAATTTATTTTCGTGAAGGGGGAGGACTTCACAATCGGGCGTGCAGCGAAGTTGTGGTTTCACTGGTAAAACGAGATCAAAATCTTCTCAATATTGCGCGTGAAAAACATGCGGAATTAATTTCCTCTTCTCAGGAACTGCTGCGAGTCATTGCGGCTCCATGGAATGAATCAAACCCGATAGCCACTCTCTCCGAATTGCTGGTTTATCATAAACTCCAGTTATTTCTAGAAGAGATAGGGCTTAACTGGCCTCTACCTTATTCCGGAGTATGCGATTTTTTCCAAACTGTTACGAGCTTAAGAGAAAAGGAGGGATTGCCAATTCAGATCGGTATACTAAGTTCGGGACACACCCCCTTCATTGAAAAGACGCTTTCTCTTTGGAAAATCCCCTACCCGCGGATAATGGTTATGGATGATGACATCCGTTATCTGAAGCATCCAAAGGATCCCCAGGACAAGGTAAAACCGGCGCCATTCCCATTCAAATTTCTTCAGATCCGTTGGCTGAAACAGTTCAACGGCAATACGCCGGTTAGCCCGGCTCAACTCCGCGCCAGCCTGCCACGGATTATGTACTTCGGAGATGATCCTCACAAGGACGGAGGACTGGCAAAAAACGTTGGAGTTCTCTTTGGATGGTTCCGCGAGAAGAACAAGGATGAAACCGGTGCTTACCCTAACGAACTCCCTGAAAATTTCTTTTCTTTCTCTGATTGGGGCAAGGTCGTTGATTTCCTCGCACGGCGCGACGTGAAAAAAATGCTGAAAAGCGGCATTCCGCTGGAGGAAATTTTTTCCCATTTTTGAGAACAAAGGACGCCCTGCATGAAAAAAGGGTGGAATCAACTGGTTCCACCCTTGTTTTTTTACCTTTCAAACGCACTACCGCTGAATCCTTTTGGCGCTGGCTTTATTAAGTTTTCATCAGCCGGGGGTATCGCTCTTTCGCCGCAATTCGCGCCTGGTCCATCAGCGTTCTTTCCTCATCCGTTTCGTACACCCGAGGCACGGGAATGGGCTTAGCTTTCCCGGTTGCCAAAAGATAAAGCCCTTCGATCTGTACTTCGTGCTCGATCGGCAGCAATCGGCGGGAAATTTCTTCATCTGTTTCATGCTCCTAATAATCTTCGTAGTGGACATAGACGACATCGCCGTCGTCATAATCCTTGTGGGCATACTGGCAAAAGACAGGAATAGGCCGTTTTTCGCCTATCTTTTTACAGAACCAGAGCTGGGCGTATATTCTCCTCTCGTAATACATGAATCTTCCGCCGGGACCCAGGTGCTGGTTTAGTCCCTGAAAGCGCTCGGTGACATAATCCGGCGTATAGGGCTCCCAGCCCAACTGATGAAAATAATCCGGCCTGTAGATGTCCATAATTTCCAGAAGTTGCTGACCAAGGTTATCCCTTTTGCTATTGATGACGTAGATATTCTTTTGCGGAAAACCGGCATCAATGACTTTTTTTATTCCGCCAGCCATTGGATTACTTGAAATTATAGCCACGGTTTTTACTAATCCATGTAGTTTTCCACCCGGCTTTTGCGCTTCAAGAATAGCCAGATTTGTAGAACCCCCACCCGAAATTAAATTTACCGTAGTAATCATATTTCCTCCAAATCTAATAGGATCTTTTTAAAAGGAGCGACCTCCTGGCCCCTCCATTTTGCCTGTTATCAAGCTAACAAATACACCGCCCAAAAGCAATTGACAGAAAAAACTATATATGATACTATCATCAGCAGTTATCGAATTAGGCGTATCATCCCTCACCACTTTTACTTTTATGTATTTTATGTGTATCTCATAAAGAATGAGAAAAATGAGATTTACACAGGTTGTACAAGCGATCTTAGAAAGAGAATAGCGGAGCATAATAAGAACAGAGTTGCGTACACAAAGCATAAAGGTCTATGGGAAATCAGATACTACGAGGCTTTCTCTTGCAAATACGATGCATTCAAGCGGGAAAAGAGCTTGAAAAGGCACGCGAGAGGAACTCAAGAGTTGAAAGAGCGGCTGGCTGGCAGTCTAAAGTAAAAGTGGTGAGGGATAAAATAAAGTCGTTCGCCTAAGTGAGAACTATCTTGAGCCGAAAGGCCCGGGATTATTAACAAGTTAGGCGAAACGAGAAATGGATTATCAAAACAGACCCCAGCGCCAGATGCACGACGTGTCTGCTCTGGGACTCAAGTGCGAGGAATGCGGCGCCGAAATCAAAGAGCTTCCGTTCGAGCCCACCAAGCGCGACGACGGAACCTACGGCCGGCTTTACTGTCAGCCTTGCAACCGCAACCGGCGCAAAAGCTTCGGCGGCGGCGACAGAGGCGGATTCGGCGGCGGTCGAAGAGACCGATACTGAACCGAATCGCAAAACAACCCCGACACAACGTCGGGGTTGTTTTTGTTATTTCAACTGCTAATGTTACAATAACACCTGGATGCGAAAAGGATACAAAAAACTGCTCGTAATCCTTCTGACAGCCGCCGTGTTGCTGGCGGGATATTTCCTCTTTTTCTGGAAAAAGCTGGCCTCGGAACCCCCGAAGCCAACTGCCCAAAATAACCAGATCGCCCAGAATCAAAAAGGAGAAGCGAAAAACTCCGAAACGGAAAACCAGACGGAGGAAAAGAAAACCGAGCCAGCCGAAGAAAAACCCGCTCCCAATATCCCCGAAAAATTTCTTCTCGAAATTCCCTTCTATTCCCAGACTCCGCTTTCCAAATGGGACGCTTTTCACGAGGAAATGTGCGAGGAAGCCTCGGTCCTGAACGCCGGCCTGTATCTTGCCGGCAAAAAACTGACCAAAGAAGAATTTGAAGCCGAGCTTCAGAAAATGCAAAAAACCGAAAAAAAAGAAATCGGCGAGTGGAAAAGCACGACTATCACCCAGATAAAAAAACTAGTTGATGTATATTTTGATGGAGCGATAAAAAGCAAAATTGTCGATAATCCTTCAATCGAAGATATTGAAACGGAAATCTCTGCCGGAAATCCGGTGATTATTCCTCTTTCCGGCCGCGACATCGGAAACCCGAACTTTACTCCCCCGGGACCGGTCTATCACATGCTGGTCATCAAAGGCTATGATTCGCAAAACTTTATCACCAACGACGTCGGCACGAGAAAAGGAAATTCATACGTTTACAAAAAAGAAGTGCTTATGAAAAATATGCATGATTGGAACAAGAAAAATATACATGCGGGAGGCAAAAGAATTTTAGTGCTTACAAAATGACTAATTTCTATTAGAAATTGGATATTGGATATTCTAAAACTTGCCGTTTTGCCAAATCTGCTATAATATAACTAAAGCCATAACCAAAAAACTATTTTATGTACTGTTTAGTTGACTTCAGAAACCGTCCTCAACTTCAATATACTTTCCGATCCCGCGGAAAAGCCCGCGAGTATCTCGGGAAAATAAAAAACAATCCTTTGGGAGTAACTGCCATTTATCCCGACGGCCGGCGGGAGTATTTTGAACAGGGCCTGCCCAACGGGTTTCTCCGGCACTGCGACAAGAGCGCCCAAATAAAAAAGGGCTGTCACGCGAAATACAAAATCCGGGAACTCAATACCATTGACGGATTAAGAAGGAACGCGAGCACCCCGGAAAGCGCAAATCTTGGAAACTGGAGAGGAAAATCCGTTTTTTCTCTTTTTATGCTGGGGAATAAAAAAGTTTACGCGGGGCTGGCAATCGTTTCACTCATCGTATTTTCCTCTTCCTGGTATTTTCAAAATCAATACGGAGAGAACGCCATTGCCCAGTCAGAAAACGCGGGAAATGAAACCTCCGGCCGGGTTGCCGGCGCGGCTGACGAGAAAATCGGGAATTCCGAAGAACCGGCCGATTCGCTTCAGCTTGCCGACGAAGAAATCATTATGAGTCTTCTCGGAAAAATCGAGGAGGCAAAACAAGGAGAGTTTGAAACCGAAATTCTGCGCTACATCAAAGGCCGGCCGATGGAAAAAATGGCGCCCTATATCGCCAAACAGCCGAGAATCGTCGCCGCTTTCATTGTCGGAATTGCCATGAAGGAAAGCAAGTTTGGTCTTTACGCCCCGCACAGCGGCGGGCGGGATTGCTATAACTACTGGGGCTATAAAGGCCGGGAAAACACGACTGCTTCCGGATATTCCTGTTTCAATTCACCCGAGCATGCCATTCAGGTGGTCGGGAAAAAGATCAATTCTCTTGTCGCCCGGGGAATATCAAATCCGGCCCAGATGATCAGCTGGAAATGCGGCTCGACCTGCTCGTGGGACAACCCCGAAAACGTGCGCAAATGGATCGCGGACGTGGGAATTTATTTTCACAAGATAAACTCATAATTTTGCTTATATAAGCAATTTTTAGAGCGTCGTAAAAAACCCCTTGACGGCCTTTGCCGCTTCTGCTAGCATAACTCTCGTCAATAATAAATGGAGTAGCTATTAGTGCTATTCTTTTTTTGTTGTTCACCCCGTCGAATTTCGCGCAAGCGAAACATTCTGCGGGGCCTGCCCCGTTAAATATACAAATTTAACCGGGGCCGCAAGCCGAAAACGGCCCAAAATGGTCTTTTCAGCCCAAGATAAATTTTGAAAAACTTGCCAATGAGTAACTGGAGTAAATCCGCTTTCTACGGGGGGATTTATACCAAAACTCAACCGCAAACAAACTGCCTGCAGTGTGATGCGAAAATCAGCTGCAAATACTACAAATTCGCAAACCAGCTCAAAAACTATCAGGAAATTCTGAAGGCGGGCTGGGAGAAGTCAAAAAACTTGTCCCGTACCACAGGGACTTTCGGTCAGCTATATAGACACACCCAAACCAAAGTACAGGCAAAATGGCCTGTAGTGCGGGGACTATATCTTTCGATAAAAGACAACCTGAAGATCCACCTGACCAAAAAGCAGGAGCTTTACTGGCCGCTTTTGATTTCGGCCGTCCTTTTGCTTTTAGTTCTTGTTTCCAAAATCGCTTTTGCCGGGAGTCTCGCGTCGCCCAATAATTTTCCCATTGAGGATAGTTCGAAATTCAATCTGATCGGCTTTGAAAAGAAAACTGCCTCGGGAAAAATCTGCTCAAAAGATGAAAAAGCCGACAGCCGGATCGAAAAAGTAGCCGAAGCAAGCGACAATAAAAAAGAAGAGCTCAAAAACGAAATCGCAAGCGTCGTGAAAAATACTCCCATGGCCGCTATGATTGATTCTATTTCCGAAAAACCGCGTCCGGTCGCCGCTTTCATTGTCGGAATCGCGATGAAGGAAAGCAAATTCGGAGTCTACTCGCCGAAGAAGGACAGGCGGGATTGTTATAACTACTGGGGCTATAAAGGAAGAGAAAACGTGACAGCCGGCGGATATTCCTGCTTCAGCTCGCCCGAGCATGCCGTCGAAGTTGTTGGTGGAAAAATAGAATCACTTGTTGACCGCGGCGTGAAAAACCCGGCTCAAATGATTTCCTGGAAATGCGGCCGATCCTGCGCCGGCCACGGCCAAGCCAACGTTCAGAAATGGATTTCGGACGTGGCGATATACTTCAATAGAATAAATTCATAAAAACCTTCAGAAAAACGGCCTTCGGGCCGTTTTTCTTTTGTGTTATGTGTTGCGTGTTATGTGCCACGTGATCAATAATCCTTCAGTTTCCCCGCCAAACCGCTCTGCCTGATTTTTTCCAAGGCTTTGGCTTCGATTTGGCGAATGCGCTCGCGCGTCACTCCGAATTCATGTCCAACCTCTTCAAGCGTGTGCGTCACTCCGTCTTCAAGTCCAAATCGGATTTTCAATATTTTTTGCTCACGCGGGGTCAAATCTTTCAAAACCAAGTCAACGTGATCGGCCAGAAGTTTTCTGGCCGCGCTGTGATGAGGCATAATCGTCTCCGTGTCTTCAATGAAGTCTCCGAGAATGCTGTCATCCTCGCTGTCTCCCACCGGCGTTTCGATGGAAACGGTCTCCTGGGAAATTTTCATGATATGGCGCACTTTTTCCACTTCAATTCCCATTTCGGCCGCGATTTCTTCAGGAAGCGGATCGCGCCCCAAATCCTGCACCAGCCGCCTCGTCGCCTGCGTGTATTTGTTGATTGTCTCCACCATATGCACCGGAATGCGGATTGTCCGGGACTGGTCGGCCAGCGCCCGCGTGATGGCCTGCCTGATCCACCAGGTGGCATAAGTGGAGAATTTATAACCTTTTCGGTAATCAAATTTCTCGACCGCCCGAAACAAACCGATGTTTCCCTCCTGAATGAGATCCAGCAAAGATAGATTGGCGCTCCGCCCGACATATTTTTTGGCAATGGAAACAACAAGACGCAAATTTGCTTCCGCCAATTTTTGCTTGGCGGCAAGATCTCCTTTTTCGATTCTCTTGGCCAAATGGACTTCTTCCTCGGCTTTGAGAAGCGGAACTCGGCCGATCTCGCGAAGATACATCTGGACCGAATCCGCGGAAATGTCACCAAGATCCAGCGGAATGTCTATGTCTTCAACCTTTTTTTCCTGAATTTCGGCTTCTCTTTCAACTTCTCCCTTTATCACTTCGTCGGAACTGACAATCTTCACTCCGGTTTTTTCCAGTTTTTCATAAAGTTCCTCAAGCCCGCTCAAATTTTTTTCCACTTCGGGAATAGCGTGAAGAATTTCATCTTCCGTGATAAAGCCTCTTTGCTTTCCAACCCGCAACAGTTCGCTTATCTGACTTGTTTCTTTTGCCGCAATTGGTTTCCCCGGCAGTTTTGGAGCACCTTTTCTTTTTTTCTCTTTCGTTCCCGATTTTCTTTTTCTCGAGGCAACTTTTTTCCGAACAGCTTTCCCTCCTCTCCTTTCAAGCCTTCCTTTTTTCGCCGTTTTTCTCATTGCCCTTTTCTTCCGCCGTTTTTCCTTTCTTTTTTTCCCGGCTTTCTTTTTCCTCGCCATAAAAATGTTAACTTATTTGACTTAACATCGAAGTGAGATTCTGAAATTCGCCCATAAGTTCTTTGACTTTTTTCCTGTCCCCGCTTTTTTCCGCCGCTTTGATATCCTGCGCAATCCCGACAATTTTCCTCTTCATATTTTCGCTTTTCAGGCGCTTGAGGCTTTTTTTGAGCTCTTCCGCCGGGTCCAGACCCGACAAATCGCCGAACTCCACTTCCGCCTCAAAAACCGCTTCGTCGAGAAACTTCTCTGTTTCGTAATCAGGAAAAACGGCCTTAAGCGCCTCAAGGCTCGCATTTTCTCTTTTTTCTTTTATCGCTGAAATAATTTTTTTCTCCTTTTCGCCCTGAAAATCAGAAATGCTTACTTTCTCGATTTCCCGCCGGCATTCTTTGGGAAAAGCCGCGAAAATTCCGATCATTCTTTTTGTCAAAACTGACTGGCCGCCGGCGCCGGCAGTCTTTTGCTTTTCGGGGGAAACAGCTTCTTTCTTTTCCGATTTTACTTTTCGGATCACTTCAGACAAAACTTTTTCGCCCGTTTCCAGCTTTTCCGAGAGAACTCTTATCCAATGAGCCTGCTCCACGGGATTAGCGACGTCTTTTATCACATTGAGAAGCTCCCGGGCAATTTTTTTCTTGCCGACAGGGCTTTTCGCGTCGTAACGGGAAAAAGCGTCTTTGAAATAATAGTCTAAAATGCTCTCGGCTCTTTCAACCGCCTCTCGCCAGAGCTTTGGATTTTCCCGAATGACATCGGCCGCGTCTTTTCCGCCGTCAAGCAGAATTATTTTAACATCTAATTCACTCCCAAGACAAATCCTGATGCTTCTTTTAGCCGCCTCTTGGCCGGCCACGTCCATATCGAATCCGATTTTCAGGTTTTCCGTATAGCGCTTGATGGTTTTTACCTGCTCCGGCGCGAGCGCCGTTCCTGAAACGGCAATTGTGTTTCCGAATCCGGCCTGATGCGAGGCAATCACATCCATATTGCCCTCAACCAGAATCGCCTCATCTCGTTTTTTGATTTCAGTTTTGGCCAGATGCAAGCCGTACAAAATTTTGCTTTTGTCATAAAGCTCGGTTTGAGAGGTATTGATATATTTAGCTGTTTTTTCATCGCCTCCTGGAGCCACCCGGGCGGAAAAACCGACCACTCGTCCCATAATATCCTGAATGGGAAACATAATCCGGTCCCGGAAACGGTCGTAGTATTTTGTATCTTGTATTTCGTATTGTGTATTTTGTATTTTTTGTGCCGAATCTTTTTCGACCAATATTCCTGTTTTGGAAATATCAGCAATATCATAATTCTTCTTTAGTAAAAATTCCAGCAGATTCCGCCATCCGTCCGGCGCGTATCCCAAACGGAATTTTTTTATCGTTCCATCATTGAGTCCCCGTTCATGCAGGTAATTCAAAATTTTTTCTTTCCCTCTTCCTTCCCAAAGATTTTTCTCGTACCACTTCGTCGCCAACTCGAGAATTTCAAATAATTTCTTTTTGCTGGATTCCAACTTCTCATCTCTCGCCTCCCGCTTCTTAAGCGTAATCCCCGCCTTCTGCGCCAGCTGCTCGAGGGCTTCCCGAAAACCGATTCCCTCCATTTCCATGACAAATGTGAAAATGTCTCCGCCTTTTGAGCACCCAAAACAATGAAAACTCTTTCGCTCCTCGCTTACCATAAAAGACGGCGTTTTTTCATTATGAAAAGGACAGAGAGCTTTCCAGTTGCTCCCTGCTTTTGTGAGCCGGATATACTCACCGACCAAATCAACGATGTCTATTCGATTTTTTATTTCTTCAACGTCGGAGGACATTTAAGCTAATAACACTCTAGCTGAAAGCCAAGATTTATTCAACCTTGCACGCCTATTTCCCCAATCAACCATTCTTTATACTTTCTACTGAATCCAACCGGCAGTTTCGCAACACACGGCACCGAATAAGAATGCATTTTTTCGACTTCGCTGACAATTTTCCGGTATTTTTTCTCTGTTGTCTTTCCAATCAGCACGTACTCTTTGCTCTGCTCGATTTTGTTCTTCCACCAATACAAACTTTCAATTGGAAAAATATTAGCGCAGACAATCAGGCGCTTTTTGAGCAAATACCGCGCGATTTTTTCGGCTTCTTTTTTGGTCGGATTGGTGATATATACAAAAACGTATTTCATGTTTTCCATAACCCGTGCAAATTGCAGTATTCTCTCGCAATTATATTTTCCGCCTCGACGCAAAATTCGGCTTCGGGCTTGCCCGCCAAAGCTTTAGCGTCGGCGGGCGCATCTCCGGGTTTCAGAAATTTCCGATAAACTTTTCCGTCAACCAGAATTTCGATCCACTCTATATAGTGAGCTTCCTCCATCGGGTGAGGTACTGACCCGACTTTCACTTTCACTCCTTTTTCTGTTTTTTCAATCACCGGAACGTGTTTTTCTAACCCCTCATCCTGATTTTTTTTCAATCAGTAATTCCATGGGCTCATTACAACAGACCAACTGCCCCGCTCCCGCGTGCACAACTTCCACAACATTCCCGCAAATATTGCATTTATAGATCTCGTTTATTTGTGTCACGAAATCCCCTTAATATTTACTATTTTTTAATACGCTAACGCCTATCATTTCTTCCGATTTTATTCATTCTCCAAACGCAGCCTCCATTTTTTCACCATCTCCACCGCCTCCTCGTACTCCTCCTTGGTAATTGGTCCCTCAAGCTCCGGATATTCGCTTGCCTTCCAGTAGGGGCGATACTGGTCCATGATGTTTATAAAAGTATTTTTGGAAATTTCCGCCGCCAGAAATTTCATAACTTCTTGCGTGCCAGCTAGGTCATTGGGCAGAACCAGATGGCGAACAAGCAATCCTCTTTTGGCAATTCCGTCTTCAACTACTAAATCTCCGACCTGCCAGTGCATTTCACGGATAGCTTTTTTCATTATGTCGAAATAATCAGAAGCAGCAGAATATTTTTGAGCAACCTTATCATCAGCATATTTGGCATCGGGCATATAGATGTCGACGATTCCATCCAGAAGTTTCAGCGTCTCAATTGAATCGTAGGCATTGGTGTTATAAACAAGAGGAATCTTGAGTCCCCTTTCAACCGCAAGCGGCAAAGCCTCGAGAATTTGCGGAACTTGGGAGGTGGGCGTTACGAAATTTATATTGTGACACCCCAAGCTCTGAAGCTCCATCATCATCTGCGCCAATTCCCCGGCATCAACTTCTGCTCCAATGCTCAATTGCGAAATATCATAGTTTTGGCAATAAACGCAAGCCAGATTGCAACGGGTGAAAAAAATTGTTCCCGACCCGCGCCGGCCAACCAGACAACTTTCCTCGCCAAAATGGAGGTGATGCGACGAAACCATTGCCTTTGCCCCCAGTTTGCAAAACCCTCTTTCACCTTCCAGTCGATTCACCCCGCACTTCCGCGGACACACGCGGCAATTTGTAAGCAACGTTCGAGCTTTTTTGATTCTTTTATCAAATCTCTTCTTGCCAAGATTAAGATAGGCAGGATATTTCATTTAGCTAAACTTCTTAACTCCTCCTTCGCCAGTGTCAATTATTTCTTCGTTAGGAAAAAGTATTTTTCTCACTTTTTTAACCTTCTTAGCTCCTTTTTCGCTTTCTCCAGTATTTTTTTCTGTTTCAAGTCCAAATTCTTCCCCGCCCGGTTGATATAGAAATTGAGCATTGACATCGCCGACTGAAAGGGACCGGCTTTGCGCCTAGTGCTCCCCATCGCCGAACGCATCAAAGACTTCGCGATTTTTTTCGGATTTTTCCACGTAAATACTCCTGTTTCAAGATCGAGGGCGGTACTTTCTTTAGTTACTTCCTGTGACCACTTGGATTTCTTTTTTCTAGCCATTAAAATACTTTTTTATATACCCAACTTCTTTTTTCAGAAACGCAATATTTTTTATTTTGATATCGCCTTCAATAACAATCGGCACATATAAATCTTGAAGCGGTTGAATAGATTTCAGAAAATCTTTTGATACTATTCGCAGAGATTGATGGGTTCTTTTTCTAAAAGTTCCGCTAAAATGAATTTGAGATATCCTAGATCTATATTTTTTCACTATGTATTCTGTTTCGTACCTTGACTATGAATAGGCGTGTGAGACATCGAGGCAGAGCTTTATATTCCGATACCTCCTGAAAATATTTTTGAGATTTGACGATTTGTATTTGCTATTGATCGAAAGATTTTCCGTTGCAACATTGAATTTATATTTTTGAAGAACATGGGGCGGGGGCAAATTGTCCGGATGAATTATTACATTCTTCGCATCCACCTTTTTATATAATTTCTCGATAACATCCAGTTGCTTAATTAATTCTCTTCGATTTTCGCTTTTCTTTGCTAATTCAAAAGGAGCGTGAATAGTCACATATTCCAGAAACTTTAACTAGGCTGTGTTTCGTGGCGACAGTTGAGTAGCATACAATTCTTCCCGCGACCCGAACGTTATCTCAATCCCTGAAACATCCAAATTTCTAGCATATTTGATTAATTTATCTTTATCCTTTGATTTTTCCCAGCTCCAGACATTGCCCAAAGCAAAACTAAAAATTCTTGGCATAAATAATTGAAAAATTTTAATTGCGGCGGGGACTTTTCTTTTGCTAGTCTTTACCAAAATTTTAGCTTCGCCACCTTTTGAGTTTCGGAATTGTGCTTTCCGCCATTTCGCGGGCTTTTTCTTCCGGCATTCCGAATTTTTCCATCGCAATTTTCACCTGCATTTCAATGAATTCCGGCATTTCCATCTTAGCCGTGAACTCGCCGTTTTGAAAGCAATATCTGCAATACTCACTACTCGGGCTCCCATCCGCGTTCGTCCCAAAATCTTCGGGCTTTGCCATCGGCATCCCGTAGCTTTGACAGATTTTTCCGCCGCCTGGCACGGTCTGCACTTTATTCATGGTTTTATTTCTTAAAATTAATTATTTTCGGAAGGGGAGGGAGTCGAACCCTCGATACCTTGCGGTATACCCGCTTTCCAAGCGAGCGCACTAGGCCACTATGCGACCCTTCCAGACTATAAAGCGAGGCTTAGTTGCCTCGCTTTTAATCTAGCAGAAACATGGTAAAATTCAAATTACTTTTCCATTTTCTCTATCTCGACCATCGTCTTTATCACCGTATCGGGATTCAAGGAAATCGAATCGATTTTTTCTTCAACGAGGAATTTGGCGAAATCGAGAAAGTCTGACGGAGCCTGGCCGCAGATGCCGACTTTGCGGCGAGCTTTATGCGCTTTTTGGATCACTTGCCGGATAAGTTCTTTCACGGCATCGTTGCGTTCGTCATAGACATGCGAAACCTTGGCACTGTCGCGGTCCACTCCCAAAGTCAGTTGCGTCAAATCATTCGAACCGATGGAAAATCCGTCGAAAATTTTTGAAAATTCTTTTGCTAAAATAACATTCGAAGGAATTTCGCACATCACATAGACCTGAAGTCCATTCACGCCGCGTTTGAGACCGTATTTTTCCATTTCGGCGAGTACTTTTTTTCCTTCTTCGACCGTGCGGCAAAAGGGGATCATCGCTTTCATGTTCGTGAGCCCCATCTCGTCACGGACTTTTTTGAAAGCCAAACACTCAAGCCGAAACCCTTCTTTGTAGTCATCGTCGTAATACCGCGAGGCGCCCCGCCAGCCGATCATCGGATTTTCTTCCGCCGGCTCGAAATCGGCGCCGCCGATGAGAGTCGCGTATTCATTCGTCTTGAAGTCTGACATTCGGACAATCACATCCTTTGGATAGAAGGCGGCGCAAATCCGCCCGATCCCTTCGGCCAGTTTGTCCACAAAAAATTCTTCTTTGTTTTTATAGCCCTGCGTAAGCTCATTGATTTTCTTTTTTTCCTCTTTGTCTTTCACTTTTTCAAAATGAATGAGCGCCATCGGATGAATTTTGATGTATTCGGTGATAATGAATTCTTCGCGGGCGAGCCCCACCCCATCATTGGGGATGAAAGACAGGTCAAACGCCTGTTCGGGATTTCCCACGTTCATCATTATTTTAGTTTTAGTTTTTTTGATTTCCCGGAGATTGGTTTTTTTGATTTCAAATTTCAAGAGTCCCTCATAGACGTGGCCCTCTTCGCCCTCGGCACAGCAAACTGTTACTGGTTTTGTGTCTTTGATGGCATTCGTTGCGTTTCCGGTTCCGACAATGCACGGAATCCCAAGCTCGCGCGAGACAATAGCCGCGTGGGATGTCCTGCCGCCGGAATTGGTGACGATGGCCGCCGCAATTTTCATGATCGGCTCCCAATCCGGATCGGTCATCTCGGTCACCAAAACTTCTCCTTTTTTGAACTCGGAAATCTTGGCCACTTCTTTGATCACATTGGCTTTCCCTTGTCCAATCTTATTCCCCACCGCCGCGCCGGAGCATAAAATTCTTCCTTTTGATTTCAGAATATATTCTTCGAGAACATTTTTCTTTTTTTGCGACTGAACGGTTTCGGGCCGGGCCTGGACGATATACAAATTTTTGTCCCGTCCGTCTTTGGCCCACTCGATATCCATCGGTTTTTTGTAATGCTCTTCAATAAGCACTCCCCAGTTTGCCAACTTCAAAACTTCCTCATCCGTGAGACAAAAATGTTTCCGGTCTTCCTGAGAAACTGCCACGTTTTGCGTCGAAGCGCTTCCCCCGACGGAATAAACAAGTTTTGTTTCTTTGCTACCCAGCTTTTTCCCGACAATGGACTTAAAGCCCTTTTTGAGCGTCGGCTTGTGAACAAAAAACTCGTCCGGATTGACTTTTCCTTTGACGATATTTTCCCCGAGTCCCCAAGAGCCGTTGATGACAACAACATCTTTGAATCCAGACTCCGTGTCGATAGTAAACATCACCCCACTTGAAGCCTCATCCGAGCGGACCATCTTTTGTACGCCCACCGAAAGAGCGATTTCGAGGTGATCAAAACCCTTATCCACGCGGTAGGAAATGGCCCGGTCGGTAAAAAGAGAAGCAAAACATTTCTTAATAGACTCCAGGAGCTGATATTCGCCGGTCACGTTGAGATATGATTCCTGCTGGCCGGCAAAAGAAGCTTCTGTTAAGTCTTCAGCAGTTGCCGAGGAGCGAACGGCGACGTCCACTCCGCCCGCGAAATGATTGGTGTGGTCTTTTCTGTCCCAGGAAATTTTGAAGCTGCGACTGGGATTATATTCTTTGGAAAGTTTCACGTACGCGTCAACGATGGCATTCCGGAGGTCAACTGGAAATTCCGCCGAAAGAATGGCTTGGCGTGCCCGATATCCCCGCTCGGCCAGATTTCGCATATTACCGGTATCAAGACCCTCGAGAATTTTTTCAATATCGTCATCAACTTCATTTTGGCGCAGGAAATACCGATACGCTTCCGAAGTTATCGCAAAGCCATCCGGTACTCGAATGCCTTTTTTTCGAAGATTCCGGTACATCTCCCCGAGAGAAGCATTTTTCCCACCAACGAGAGGAACGTCTTTGATGCCGGTTTCCCGAAACCAAAGAATATATTTGTTTTTTCCGCCAGAGGCGCCTGCCCGAATTGCTTTGCGAATCAAAGCAGGCGGGGACCAGCCTTTGGCTAGCATTTTCTTATGGCTTATCATTTATTTTTATTTTCAAATTTTGAACTACTTTATCTCTTCTATCTTAACGAGACTCATATGCTCCCGTTTGACATGCGGGCGGCCGGCAACAATTACCACCCGGTCACCTTTCTTAAACACTTTGTTTTTTTTGAGAGTTTCAATCGAACGATCGAGTAGCTCATCCAGATCCCGGCAGTCAGGGAGGATGAAGCTCTCAACGCCCCAGACAAGGGTGAGTTGATTGCTTGTTTTCTCGTTGTTGGTCATCACGAACACTTCCTGCTCCGGCCGGTGGCGGGTAATCATCCGGGCTGTAAATCCGCTGACGCTCGCCACTACAATCGCTTTTGCGCCGCTGTCTTTCAAAAGTTCGTGGGCCGATTGGGCCACCGCCGCCGAAACCGAAGACGTTTGGTCTCCCAAAAATCCGTGTCCGAGATCATCAAAAGGCGATTCTTCCGTTTTTTCGATAATTTGACGCATCGTCCGAACCGCTTCAACCGGATATTTTCCGCTGGCCGTCTCGCCGGAAAGCATAACCGCGTCGGCATGGTCAACCACGGCGTTGGCGACATCCGTCACTTCAGCCCGCGTCGGCCGGGGATTCCTGATCATCGAGTCAAGCATTTGAGTGGCTACAATGGCCGGCTTTCCCGCCCGAAGGCTCTTGGCTGTCATTTCTTTTTGCAAAATCGGAATCTCCTCCTGCGGCATTTCAATCCCAAGGTCGCCCCGGGCCACCATGATCGCGTCCGCCGCCCGGAGAATCTCGTCAAAATTTTTCACTGCTTCCCTCCGTTCAATTTTGGCAATCACCTGCGGCAGCCGGCCGTGGTTTTTTGTTTTTTTCTTGATCAATTTTTTGAGATTTCCAATTTCTCCGGCTGATCGCACAAAAGACATTGCCACAAAATCAACATCTTGAGACAGAATAAAATCCAAAACTTCTTTGTCTTTTTGTGTTAGCGCTCCGATTTTTGCCGAGATTCCGGGAATATTCACACCTTTTTTCGGCTTGATAATTCCTTCGTTCATCGCTTCGCACTTCACGAACTTCCCGTTTTTGCCGATAACTTTCAGTTTGATCAATCCGTCTTCAATCAGAATCTCGTTGCCGAGTTTTGCCAGCCTAACTGCTTCCGGAAGGTCCAAAAAAATAATTTTTCCTGCTTCCCCCAATCTCCCCAATTTCCCCAATCTGCCTAATCCGGCTCCAACCCGAACAATTTCTCCTCTTTTTACTTTTTGATCCTTGCCATTTGCTATCCTTATCCTCGGCCCCTGGAGATCCGCCATTATCCCAATCGGCCGTTTCATCTTCTTCCCGATTTTCCTAATCTCTCTTATCACCCTCCCGTGCCAGGCAAAATCAGAGTGCGAAAAATTGAGCCGGGCGACGTTCGTCCCATCTTCAATTATCTTCGTCAAAACTTTTCTTCCCTCCGACGCCGGGCCGATAGTGGCGATAATTTTGGTACGTTTCATGATCTTATTGTAAACCAAAACGAGCAAACTTAAAAGAGCTTGCTCGCCTTACATTTCAAGAAATTGCCGGCTGTTCTAACTTATCAGCTTGAAACCGCCAATCACCGGAAGCTCCTTCATTTCGCCTTTGGCCGCACTCACGATTCCCAAAATCATAAACACAAGTCCGGCAATGGCTACCAGCGGCATAAGGAAAATCCCGATTACAACGAACGAGAGAACCGCTGAAACCGTCCATCCGATAAATCCAAAGAGAAGAAGATCCAACTGCTGATTGGCATGAAATTTGGCAAAGGGGCTGTTTTTCGCATCCGTCACTAAAGGGATAAAAAACAAAATCGGAATAATATAGCCAATAATAGCAAAAGCTTTGTTTTTTTCCGCGTCTTGCGGATCCGCTTTTTGAGTTTGGTTTTCTTCGGTCATAAATTCACCTCGCTTTCTGTTTTAAAGATTTTTAATTTATTAGCAAACTTCCAAGTTCGACTTGATTTCCCTTACTATATTAAAGCATACTTTTTAATTCTCGCAAAATATCGTCCGGGATTGGGTCTCTTTTCGGACTTATTCCCGAATACCGCCACGTACTGATCAAACGAATCTTTTGCTGCGTAAAAGTTTTTCTTTTTTCAGCCAAAGACTGATTCCCGCCTGCTTTGATTTGCAAAGCAATTCGGGCAGGTGCCTCTGGCATGACATTTTTACTTTTTCCTTTTATCTGGTACATTGCCCAAATTTCACTCGACCATACTCTTTTTCCATTTTTGGTATGAGTCGAGGCGGGTTGCATAACCGCGATGGTATTTGCCGCCACTCCCTCCTCCACTCTCTGCGGATTATTCACCAAGCGCAAAACTCTCTGAGCCGTCAATCCATAATGCCTCATCTTCCCAATGGCGTGCTGTGTCCACTCATATTTTTCCGTATTTTTGGGAATTTTAAATCGCATATAAAAAACTTTCTAAAGTGTAGCCTTAGGAAATAATTACACATCCATTCCCCGCAACCTCTTTACTCTCTCCGCGATCGGCGGGTGGGTTTGGAAGAGATTTGATATTTTTTTGCCTTTGAAAGGATTAGCGATAAAGAGATGCGCTGTTGCTCGGTTGGCGTGGCGCATCGGCGTCGGGTCGGCGGAGATTTTTTCGAGCGCGCCGGCAAGGCCTTCCGGATAACGGGTTAACAACGCTCCGTCGGCGTCGGCCAGAAATTCGCGCTTTCGGGAAATAGCCAGTTGCACAAGCATCGCCGCCAGCGGCGCCAAAATCGATAAAATTATTCCCGCAATGAATAAAATTAATCCCAGTTGTCCGCGATCCCGGTCACCATCTCCGCCTCCAAACCACGCCCAGCGGCGAAACCAATCAGCCATAAGAGCCACAAACCCGACTAAAACTACGATAATAGTCGAAAGCAGTATGTCTCGATTGCCGATATGGGAAAGTTCGTGGGCGATAACGCCTTCCAATTCTTTCTTCTCCAATTTTTCCGCCAGACCCGTTGTAACAGCAATCACCGCATGTTCCGGATCACGCCCGGTTGCAAAGGCGTTCGGAGACGGATCATTGATGACGTAAATTTTCGGCACCGGTAGTCCGGCCGTGATGCAAAGATTCTCGACAATGTGATAGATTTCCTTCGCGTTTTCGTGGGTCACTTCCTTCGCCCCGCTCATAGCAAGAACAATTTTGTCGCTCCACCAGTAAGAAGCAAAGCTCATGAGCGTGCTGAAAATAACCGCGACGACCAAAATCACCGAATTGTTCATCGCCTGCGCGAAAACATATCCAACACCAATGACAAAGATTAAAAAACCTGTGATATAGATCCAGGTGAGTCGGGTATTTTTATCGGCTTGGGTATATATTGTCATGATATTGCAATTCGTAAATTGTAATCAGTAATTTGGATTTACATAAACCAAAACCGAAGGATTTTCTATCCCAATTACAAATTACCAATTACTAATTACAAGTTTTAGAATTCCACTTTCACGGCCTCTTTAGCTTCACCTTCCGCTTCAAAAAATTCCCGGGCAGTAAAATTCAGCATTCCCGCAAAGATGTTGTTCGGGAAAACCTGAATTTTTATATTGAAGTCGCGAACGTTTCCGTTGTAGAATCGGCGCGATGCCTGAATTTTGTCTTCAGTGTCAGCCAGTTCTCCCTGAAGCTCCAAAAAATTCTGATTTGCCTTGAGATCCGGATAAGCTTCCGCCACCGCAAACAAACTTTTGAGAGTCTGCGAAAGCATATTTTCGGCTTGCGCCTTGTCGCCGGCCGATTGGGCCGCCATCGCCCGGGTTCGAGCTTCGGTCACTTTTTCAAAAACTTCTTTTTCGTGCTGGGCATAGCCTTTCACCGTATTTACAAGATTCGGGATGAGGTCATACCGCCTCTTGAGCTGGACGTCAATGTCACTCCAAGCCTCATCCACCCGGTTTTTGAGTCGGATAAGCCCGTTATAGATCGCAACCGCCCAAATGACGAGCACGGCAACTATTCCCAATATAATCCACATAACCATATGTTTGTTAGTTAATGCTTATTTTTTAATGTCAAAATAACGTTACTGATTAATGTCTCTCTCCATCGCCGCCCGCAACATCACCCTTGCAAATGAAACATTTTCTTTCACTCTGTCTCCCTTGTTACCCAGATAATCCAGTGAAGAATTTTTAACAAGCGACAAGTCCACCCTATTGGAATACGCCCCCGCCACTTTTCCTGATTCAACGCCGGCAATTTCTAGTATTTCTTTTCTATAAAAAAATCCGATTTGAAAGAGCAGGAAAAATAGTAGCACCAAAGACGCGCCAAAAGCAAATTTTGGAAGAAATGGCAATTTCCCGACCGGCTCCGGCGCAAAACTCGGCGAAAATCTTCTCGCTTCATTTCGGACCTCAAATTCTTTTATTGTTTCCTGATTTTTCTTTTCAGTCTTCTGAATCTTTACCTGCACTATTTTTCTTAAATCAACTGTCGGCAGTCTTCTCCCAATCCGCAGAGAAGTAAAATCTGTCTTTCGCATATCTGCTTTCCGTTCAATTTGGTTTGTTTGGTTTGCCTGATTCACCGCAAATGCTTTTTGCAATCCGGGTTCTTGTTTCAGTTCTGTTTTTTCCACCGCAATTTTTTCTTTCTCGACAGGTTTGATTTCAGCTTCCAATATTTTTGCTTCCGCTTTTTTCGCCGCAATATCTTTTTCAAACTCCCAAAACCACTCCCATATTGTATACCAGCGTTTGCCAATTCGGATTGAACCGAGATCACCTCGCCTCGCCAAAAGACCCAAATACTCTTGGGCATATTTTTTTTCTTTGGCAACTTGAGAGAGCAAGACAAATTTTTTTCTGAAGTCCTCCTGCATAGCTATATAATACAATAGGAACGCATTTGATGTCTACAACAAATATCGGGTATTTATTCCCGCACTATATAACTATTATGCATTATACAATTTTTACTTATTTCCATTTTCGCAAAAGTTATTGTAAAATATAGCTATGGAGACTTTCAAAGACTATTTTATCCTTATTGTTCCCCTCGCCGTAGGAGGATTTACTCTTACTCTTAAGTTTGTCATCTTTTCCGTTAAACACGGGGTCAAGTGGGAATATTTGCTAACCCACGGCCACATGCCAAGTTTCCATACGGCCTTCACTATCTCGACGTTAACCTCGATCGGCTACTACGCCGGCACTGCCACTCCAATCTTTGCTCTTGCCGCCATTTTTGCCATAGTCATTATCGATGACGCCATCAGACTTCGAGTTTACTTGGGTGATCAGGGAAGATATCTAAACAAACTGGTTGAGGAATTGCCAATTAACAAGAAAAAATTCCCTCGCCTCAAAGAGAGAATCGGCCACCGCATGAGCGAAGTAATTGTCGGCGGAATAATAGGCTTTGGACTTACCCTAATTCTCGCAAAACTTCTCGAATCACTTTAGGGTCGTTCCAAGGAATTCTTTTTTTGCCGATTGCCATCGTTTCTTCCGCTCCTTTTCCGGTGACAATGACAATATCTCCGCGCTTTGCAACTTGCAGAGCTTTTTTTATCGCTTCGCGGCGATCCAATATACGCCAGGCGTTCATATTTTCTTTCCGGTATTTAGAGACTCCGTCAAAAACTTCGTCAATAATTTTCTGTGGATCCTCATTATACGGATCTTCATTTGTTACGATACAATAATCCGCATGCCGCGCCACAATCTCTCCCATAATCGGACGCTTGCCTCGATCTCTTTCCCCGCACGCCCCAAACACAGCAATAATTTTCGACTCCCCCATTTTCCTTATTTCCCCAATCTCCCCGATTAATCGATACAATTTCTCCAGCGAATCCGGCGTCACCGCGTAATCAACAATTATTTCAAGTCCGCGATCATTTTCGATGCGTTCCATTCTCCCCGGAATTTTTTTTATCTCTTCTAGCGATTCGGAAATTTTTTCGAGCGGAATTCCCTGTGAAAGCCCCACGCAAGTCGCCGCCAGAGCATTTTCGATATTAAATTCGCCAGGCAAATGTAAAGTGAATTGAGAATTGAGAATTGTGAATTGTGAATGATCGATATTCAGCTTAATATTTTCAGCTACAACTGTTTTAAAATTTGAAATTTGAACTTGATTTGAAATTTGAAATTTGAAATTTGAAATTTTTAAGGCATAGCCGTAAATTTTCCTCGCTGGATACTTCAGAAAATCTTCCGCATTCTCCATATTGAGATTGACTACTGCTACCCCATTTTTATTTTTCGCTATCATCGCAAACAATTTTTCTTTCGCCTTCCGGTAATTTTCCATCGTCTTATGGTAATCCATGTGCTCCCGCGTCACATTCGTGATGACCACCACATTAAAATCCACGCCCCAAACCCGATTTTGATCCAGCGAATGCGATGTCACTTCGATCACTGCATAATCACAGCCGGCTCGAACCGCCTCTCGCAAATGTTTTTGCAACCGAAAACTTGAAAGGGTCGTGAATTTTGTATCGTTTATCCATTCTTTCTCGCCAATCTTAAAATTAATCGTCGAAGCGACCGCGATTTTGCTTGCCCTGTGGCCATCAGGCTTTACGGGGCGCCCCGCTTCTTCCAAGATCTTCGCAATCATCTGCACTGTCGTCGTTTTTCCGTTCGTCCCCGTTACTCCGATAACCTTCAATTTTCTCGACGGAAACCCATACCAAACATTCGCCAAGACGGCTTGGAAGAGATGGTAGATATTTTTGATGGATTGGGGGATAACTTTCTTCATTTTTCTAGTGAGCTAAGCCCGACTTAGCTCAGTCATTATAAGAGTCTTTTTATTTTCTGCAATATTTTATACAAGCTGTATTTTCCCGGATTTAAAACTATATCCCAGCACCCCGGAAACCGAATCGGCTCAACTTCCGGCGCAAAGCCGGTTTTGAATTTTGTGATTCCTTCCCGACTACTCATGTTATGTGTTGCGTGTTGCATGTTGCGTGATATTTTCACTCCTCCAAAATCATACCTCACGCATCCGGCTTTTTTTGCATCCAAGATTTGCTGCCACTGGAGAAGATACGGTGCCATTACATCGCGGTAAGCATAATCCGACGCCCCGTGCATGTAGGTCGCTACTTTTCCGAAAAAAGAAACGATGTTTGCGGATATAACTTTCCCCTCATATTCTGCCACGTATAATTTCAAAACGTCGTCCGAAATCATCTCAAACATTTTCCGATAATACTCATCCGGATGCGGCGTTATTTTATCGCGCCTCGCCGTAATTTTTATTAACCTCAAAAACTCACCAAAATACTTTATGCTTTCTACTTGATACTTGATACTTTTTACTTTCACTCCTCGCTTTTCCGCCAATCTTATATTGTATCTCGTCTTCTGTTTCATCTGCGCCAAAATTTCCCCTTCGTTTCCCGAAATATCAACCACCAATATCTCCCCTGACTGAACATCAACCGGCGATTTTTTGATCTTTATTCCGCTCGGTAAATTTTCTTTAATTAATTTCAGATCCTCCTCGCTGTTCGGTTCAACCCGAATCCATCCAATTCTATTCTTCCGAGCTAAAATAAACAAACCGTCCAAAAACTTTTTTATTTTTGATATGTATATTTGCTTTTTGCTATTTACTATTTTATTTATTATCGGGCCGCGCGGAATATAAAAATAATCACCGACTATCGGCAATGTATGAGTGATGATGTTCGCATATGCCACTGGTTCGCCGTCGTCATCACTTGCTGAAACGTCATGCGTTTTTCTACCATAACTCTCCTGAAACTTCCACCAGTGTTCCGACTGCAAAAAACCGCCGTCAGGAGAATTGATTTGAATAAAGTTATCAGTCTGATTGTTTGCCATGTATGAATTGTCATCCCTGCGAAAGCAGGGATCCAGAAAATTAATTGCTAGATTCCCGCTTTCGCGGGAATGACAAGTATTACTTCCCGAGATTCTTCAGCGCCTGTTTCACCCTATCTGATACATCTTTGATATCCTTCGGCACGACTTTCAAGGCTTCGCGGGCTTGCGACACCGTATACCCCAAAGAGGCAAGTGCTTCAATGGCTTCCGAATCGGCTATGGCCGCTCCTTGGTCTTCGCCCGGAAGCTCCGCGATTCTGTTTTTAAGCTCGAGGATGACCCGCTCGGCTGTCTTTTTGCCGACACCAGATACCCTGGTTAATATCGAGGAATCACCGGAAATCACCGCCGCTCGGATTGTTTTTGGTTCGGCAATGGAAAGAATTCCAATACCCGCCTTCGGCCCGATTCCGGAAATGGAAATGAGAAGTTCGAACATTTCAAGCTCGTCCAAAGTCATAAAGCCGTACAAAGATAAAGTATCCTCACGAACATAAATGTATGTGTAGAGTTCAATCTCATCTTTTCCGGCAATTTTCCCCATTGCGAAATCGGTAACAAAAATCTTGTAACCCACGCCAGCTACATCCACAACTACGTAATGATCCCTGAAAAAGGCAATTTTTCCTTTGATTTTAGCAATCATTGAGATGCGAATTTACGCGAATTACAAAGCGAATTAATCCGAATAATAATATTCGCATACATTTGCTTAAACATTCGCGGCTATTCGCATTCTAGCATTTGGTTGCCAAAAAACAAGCGTTGTGTTAGAAATACTAAGGTAAAAATAATCTACTCATTTATGCCAATAAAGCAATCTGCCAAAAAATATCTGCGCGCCTCACGAAAACGCGCAGCGCAAAACGCGAAGATTAAGAAAACTTTCAAGGAAGCGGTGAAAAAAATTAGCGACCTAGCAAAAGCCGGAAAAATTGAAGATGCCAAAAAAATGTTTCCTTCTGTCCAAAAAGCCCTCGACAAAGCCGCCAAAGTCGGTGTCATCACCAAAAACACCGCCGCCCGCAAAAAATCCCGGCTTGTGAAGATGATGAAGAAAGCGGGAAAATAATATCTCTTCCAAATAAAAAGACCGCCCTGATTCAATGTCGGAGCGGTTTTTGGCTTCATGGTCTTTTTCTAATCAACGAGATTAGGAATTTTCCAATTTTCAAATTCCCTTAACAAAAAGGCCTGAATTCGGCAACGGCCTTTTTATAATTTGGCCATTATAGGTTATTGCTATGCTCGCCACGCCACTTCCCAGAAAGCAATAAGGGCAAATGTTATCCCTCCGGAAAGCGCGCATGAAACCAGATGGATCCTGACCGCTTCCCTTGCAAGATTCACAAAGATGAAGACTTATTTTCAATCTTTTTTTCCCAGAAATGACGACTAGTGGAATGCGTCGGTCGTGTTTGAGCTTGATAGCAATCCACCGCTTGAAAAAATTATATATTTGATTATTGGCCTCCCCGATATTTGCTTTCTTTTCTGCACGAAGAAATTTTTGAATCGCCACAAACATTTGCCGGTCAGAAACTTCTCTTGCCTCCATAAGTATTCCTCCTTATTTCATCCCCAGCTCTTTTTCCAGAGCGGCGATTTCAGTTTTAAGTTTCTCGATCTTATCCGGCATCTGCACAAGATATTGTTCCTTGCTTGCCAGCACTTTGAATTTTTTCAACGCTTCCTTGAGTTCACATCCGTCGTCTTGAGTATAAGATTCTTGAATCAGTTCACCGATTCGTTTGGCATATTCCGGGCATATCTTTATTACTTCTTTGGCTTCTTGCGCTTGGACTTCCGGAAGATACCATCTCCAAGTGAATTCGGAGGAAAATACATGAAAGCATACGACGAGATAGTACAGAAGAAAAAAACAACCAAAGACAATTTTCAATCGTGTTGATGATGTTCCGCCAAATTCAAGATGCAAAAGTATCCACAAACCGCATACTGTAGCCGCGAGAGCCGACAGAACAATCACCTTCAACACAAATCCCGATAGATTATTGCACCACCGCGCCAGTTTCTTTTGAAACGGATTCAGTTTTTTCATCGCCATATCTCCTTTGGATGTTTTATTCAATTGTTAAACAACAGCCCTTTATAGATATTTCTCAATTTAGTGTCAAGTATTTTGTCTAATTTAAAAGAATAATTGGCTTTTATAACAGCAGTAATGCGATTATTGATTGTAATTGTTGACAATTTTATTGACACTAAAATATAAGCGTGCTATCCTAACCTCACCCTAACCCTCTCCTTATCAAGGAGAGGGAAATCGTCGCCTCCTTCTCCTTAACAAGGAGAAGGCTGGGATGAGGTGAAAACTTATGACCCTCGAAAAACAACTCCAACAACTCGGATTCCACGAAAAAGAGGCAAAAGTGTATCTCGCCTCTCTTCAGCTTGGGCAGGACACGGCTTATCACATTGCCCAAAAGTGCGGACTGAAAAGAGCTACGGTATATTTCACGCTCAACCTCCTTGTCGAGCGCGGACTCGTTTCCATTTGGAAAACAAAAAAGGCGACGCTTTTTCGGGCCGCCAACCCTAAAAAGCTTTTCACCCAGCTCAAACGAAAAGAAGAAACGCTCGCAGAAATTTTTCCCCTACTTCAATCAATTTATAACTTCGACGAAGACCGGCCGAACATCCAAGTCTTTGAAGGGCAAGAAGGCGTGCGGCAAATTTACGCGGAAATTGTTGAATATCTCGCGAGAGGAAAAGAAATTCAGTGCTGGGGAGACATCAGTCATGTTTTCGACTACCTCGAAGATATAACCGAAAAATTATTCAGAGAAACCAAAACCAGAAAATACAAGATCCGGGAAATTCTGAACGCGAGTGAGAAAAACAAGGAATACGTGAAATCAATCCGCAAAAACAAAAATCCGAATCATAAGATCCGGTTTCTTTCGGAAGACAAAATGTTTTCCGGAAACGACAATATTGTTTTCGGAAACAAAATGGCCATCTTTTCCACCCAAAACAAGCTTTTCGCGACTGTCATAGAAAGCCAGGATATTGCCAGATCATATAAAATACTATTCAACCTCGCCTGGGAAAATGCAATTGATTAAAAAATTTATTTCTTCATTTTCAACCGATAGACATTCGTCTCCCGCAATTCAAATTTGAGTTTTTAATAAAGTTTGTTGGCAACAACGCGGGAAGGACGGCTAGTAAGCTCTAGAAAATGAAGCCTTTGTTCTTTGGCTCGTTTAATTAAATGATTCATCATTTTTGTTCCATACCCCTTGCCCTGATGTCTGGGATGAACAACGACATCATCAATATGCGCGCCCTTTTGCACCAAGCTTTCGAGATAATGCAAACTTCCCATACCAATGATTTTCCCCTCGATCTCTAGCAAATGCACTTCCAGTGAGGGAGATTTTTTCAATTCTTTGAGTCTTTCTTTCTCGATTTTTATTCCCTTGTCAGATAAAACTGCTAGAAGATCGTTTATATCATCGGCATGTTCGGCGGATATTTTCTTCTTATATTTTAGTTGATAAATTTTTTCTTTTTTATTCATAAAATTTATTCGGAAACCCGGCTTCTTAAATTTTATATCATCGCCACAAATCTATCCAGCGCCAGTTCAATATCAACTTTTCCGGTCTTCGACTGAATATCAATCTCGCAAAGTTTCTTGTATAAATTCTTCAATTCCTCAAGGGAAAATTTTCCTGCCTGTTCCGCACTTTTTTTCGCCACAAAGGGATGAATCTTGAGTTTACTGGCAATTTCCGGCGGTGAAATATTTTTCTCGGTGAGTGGTTTCACCTTCAAGAGATTTCGAAACTGGAAAAAATACATCGAAAGGAGATAGAAAGGATCATCACCGGCGCTCAAATGGTCATGAAGCAATTTCACGGCCGTTTTTTTGTCGCCCCGCGCAAGCGCGTCAACCGTCCTGAAAATATCCGTGTCAATTTTCGATTTCACCAAAAACTCAACGTCTTCGCCCGTAATTTCTCCGCTATTTTTGTAGTTTATCAACTTTTCAATTTCTTTCGAAAGCAAATCCAGATTGTTCCCAATAAAAAGAGACAATTTTTCAACCGCCCCGGCGCTAATTGAAATTTTACCGCCCCCCATTTCCCTGATCGTCCCAGTTATCCAATTTTTCAGTTTCACCCCGTCGAGCATTTCAAATTTCTGGCATTTTCCCGCCTTGAGCAAAAATTTCGCCAGCGGATTTTTTCTGTCAAGATCATCCCCTTCCCAAAAAACAAGAATGGCGCTTTCAAATTCACCTTTGCTTTTTCTCTTGAGAAATTCAAGCAGGCTCTCGCCGGCCAAATCTTTTTTCGCAAGAATATTTTTAATCACAATCAGTTGTTTTAATGAAAACAGACTATCTGAAGAAGCGTCGAGGATAATTTTATCTAAATCGTGGTCTTTCTCCGAAAAATCAAACAGTCCCGCCACGGCGGGATTGTTTTTTTCAGCGAACTTTTGTTTTATCTCGGCAAGTTTCCGGTTTGAGCGAAACTCATCCCCGCCGTAAAGAAATATAATCATGTTGTTTGCCTAACGTTCGATGTTAGGGTTGCAGTACCCACTTCAGCGCCTGCCCCGGCTCGAGAACCTCAACCCAGATTTGCCCGGGAACAAACTTCACTTCTTCACCCTTGTCATCGTACATAAAAAGTTTCGAAGCCCATTTGGACTTGTCCTTTTTCCAGCGGCCTTTCATTTCTTTTCCGTTGAAATAATAATAGGCATCGCCCTCACTCACCGAGTCAAATTGGGGATCGCCGATCTGAACATTATTATACTGACCTTCGATTTGCTCAGAAGAAGCGATTACAATTGCAATGTTTTTTGGCGCCAGTCTCTTTCCATTGTTCGCGTCAATGTCAGCCACCTTGTTCCAGCTTCGAAGATAGGTATTGGTCGCTTTGTCATAATCATAATCTGCCGCGTACGGCCCGGCAAAACCAACCCGCAAATGCCCTCCGCTCGGCCGCTGATCCACGGGAGCTTCAGCTTGGTGAGGATAACCCGAAAATTTGTTTTCCATTCGATAGTTTCTCGCCTTGGCACATTCCAAAAGCTTGTCGAATCTGGCAAACCCATTATCCGGCGCCGGAACTCCCGCTTTTCGAAAACCACATTCGGGGGCCTTGTTTCCAAAACTGCCGTTGAGATCAAGATTGTCAATCACTTTTTTGTTCAAAATATCTCCGGCAAAATGAGATCCTCCCCAATGGGCAAAGATCGCGTCCCACCCGGCGGCCAGCGCAATATAATCATGACGGGAAGAGCGAATAGAGCCCACTTCGGACGGATTTCCGCAAACATAAACGGCCATAAGCCGCGTGATACTGGCAGTAATCGCCGGCATTTCAAGAACGAGATCGGCGTCTGAAAACCCGCTGTCGGGCCGCACCGAAAGATCAGCCGCTTCCATCACCGCAATCGGCCGGCGGTTCCAGTTCGTACAGGTAAGACTCGTAAAGGGACTCACTTCTCCGGTATTCAGCGGCGCGCCCATTTCCACTTCTCCCTTCATTGAGTTGAGGTTCAGAGGATTAACCTTTTTCCTGTACCAGCCAAAATAAAATACCAGCCCCGCCATAATGACCAGAATAACAATGATAATTATCACTTTAGTTTTCTTCTCCGTAATCTGAAATCTTTCGATTAAGTTCATATTTTTTATTTTAATAATTACTTCTGGCACCGGGGGCAAAAGAAGGTCCCGCGTTGCCCCATTTTTTCTCTCTGAATAATTGTACCACACCGCGGACATTTCTTGCCAGCCTGACGGTAGACTTTCATAACTTCCTGAAATCTTCCCGGCGCGCCAGCTGTGTCGCGGTAGTCGGAATCTGACGTCCCGCGAAGTTTTATCGCTTTTTCAAGAACTTTTTTGATAGCTATGAATAATTTTCGCCTCTCTTCTTTTTTTACTTTATCCGCCGGGCGGCTCGGCAAAATTCCGGCTTCAAACAAAATTTCGCTGATATAAATATTTCCGATTCCGGCAATTTTACTCTGGTCCATCAAGAGTAGCTTGATTTTCGTTTTTCGCTTGTCCAGAATCTCGTCAAATTTTTCAAAAGTGAAATCGGCGTTCATTGCGTCCACTCCTAACTTCCCGATTTCCCCAATCTCCCCGATTTTATCCGAATCCACCAACATTATTTTTCCAAATTTTCGAAGATCCGAAAACTCCAACGTTCTCCCGGATTTGAGGTAAAAAATATGATGAATATATTGATTGACTTTTTCAGAAAAATAATCACCCCCCCTTTTGTTCCCCCCCTTGGCAAGGGGGGGAGGTGGAGGGGGGATCCTGTAATTTTTCGGCTTAACGAGCAAATGTCCCGTCATTTTGAGATGAATATAAATCGTTCTCCCACCCGATAAATTCAAAAAGATATTTTTTCCAATTCTTTTCGCTCCCAAAATTTCTCTATCCCTTATCTCTTTCTCAAATCTCTCGAGCGGTATTTTCACCGACTTTTTCCAGTCACTCCAAAAACCGGTGATTATATCACCCTTGATTTTTCCGTTCAAATCCGAAATGATTGTTTGAACTTCGGGTAATTCCGGCATAAGCGCTTCGCTAAATTTCCCCCCAATTATCTCCTACTTTCACGTCTGCTGCCAGCGGGGCTGAAAGTTTATAGATGCTTTCCATCGTTGCTTTGATATCTTTGGCGAGTTTCTCCACTGCCTCTTCCGGAACTTCAAAAAGAAGTTCGTCATGAATCTGAAGAACCATTCGAGCTTTAGGATGTTTCTCTCGAATCAATTTATCCGCTTCAATCATTGCCAGTTTGATAATATCGGCCGCCAGCCCCTGAATGGGCATATTGACCGCCATCCTTTCGGCTTGATTGCGAAGCTGAATGTTAGTCGAATTAATCTCCGGAATATAGCGGCGTCGGCCGAGTTCGGTCTCAACATAACCTTTCTCGCGAGCGGAAATTTTCACTTCATCCAAAAATTGAGCCACTTGGGGATAGTTCTCAAAATATTTGCGAATGAATTCGCGGGCCTCTTCCTGCTTCACTCCCGCGCTCTGGGCAAAGCCGAAAGTGCTCATTCCATATATAATCCCGAAATTGAGAGCTTTGGCCGCCCGGCGCATCTTGTCCGTGACTTTTCCCGGATCAATCTTATTGATTCGGGCCGCCGTTGCCGTGTGGATATCTTCATTATTAAGAAATGTTGTAATCATTTTCACGTCGCCGGAGAGATGAGCGACGATGTGAAGCTCGATTTGCGAATAATCAGCGCTTATCAATTTGTAGCCGTTTTCTGCTTCAAAAGCGGTTCGAATAAGCTGTCCCAGTTCTGTACGGATAGGAATATTTTGCAAATTTGGCTCTGAAGAAGACAAGCGGCCAGTAGCTGTCACAGCCTGATTGAAAGTTGTGTGAATTCTTGATTTTTCATCAGCCAGATTCGGAAGTGTATCGAGATATGTCGTTTTCAGTTTGAATAATTCTCTGTACTCCTCGATTTTTCCGATTATTGGGTGAAGACCTTTTATTTTCTGAAGTTCCGGCGAAGCCGTTGAAAAACCGGTTTTCCCCTTTTTAATGTCTTTGGCGGGAATTTTCAGCTTTTCAAATAAAACTTCCCGCAGTTGAACCGAGGAATTGACGTTGAATTCAGCGCCCGCCAATTTTTGAATTTCCTTTTCCAGCTTCTTGACTCTCCGGTCGAGCTTGGCCGAAATTCCCTTGAGCACTGTTTTGTTTATCTTTATTCCCGCCTTTTCCATATCAGCCAAAATCTCAACGAGTGGCATCTCAAGCTCCTCAAAAAGATTCTTCAATGTTTTCTCTCTTCCCTCGGAAATCTGCTCCCGGCTGATTTCCTCGAGTTTTTCCTCGAGTTTTTCCTTGAGCGC
>PFVO01000008.1:49132-51493 GCA_002790655.1 Candidatus Moranbacteria bacterium CG_4_9_14_3_um_filter_44_28
CGAAATTATAAGCCGCCTTCTTGCATATCTTTTCAATTTGCCCTTCGTTTTCCTGAAAAATAAGGCTGGTTTGCCCGGATTTTTTGTCCTCTTTTTCAACTATTACGTTTAGCTCTTGCATAATAAGATCCTCCCAAGATAGATTTGATCCGGAACTCAAAAGGTAGGCCGCGAGCTGAACATCAAAAGAAATTCCTCGAAGCTTTGTCCCTAATTTGTTCAAAATATTCCATTCTCTTTTGAGGTCGAAGCCGATTTTTTCAATTTTTTCGTTTTCCAAAATATTTTTGAGACTCGCGCCGATCTTGGGAATATAATTGGCTGAACAGGAATCACCGCTTATCGCAATGCCCTGTTCATCGACAACAATTGAAATGATTTTAGGGGCCTCTCCAAATTCAAACGCTTTGATTTTTTTCCATTCAACTTTGCCCGTCCCTTGCTGACCAGCTGATTCTTCTTCCTGCACATCTTTCAGGTGGTCTTCATAACCCGGCAATCGGCGCAGCAAGCTGAAAAATTCGAGCTCCCGCATGAGATTGATGACTTTCACCCGGCTGAAATCTTCAGCCAGGCACTTCTCAAGATCAAATTTCACCGGAACGTCGTCAACGAGGCGCGCCAATTTCTTGCTGAAAAAAGCCTGCAGCTTGTCACGCGCAAGTTTTTTGCGAATCCCCTCTTTTATCTCCGGAAGATTTTTATAAACCCCTTCGATGGTTTTGTATTTCTTGAGAAGCTCTGTCGCCGTTTTTTCGCCGACCCCTTTGACGCCCGGAAGATTATCCGAAGGATCTCCCCGAAGCCCTTTGTAATCAATCATCTGCTCGGGCTTGAGGCCGTATCTTTCCAAAATCTCTTTCTTGCCATAGAGCACTGAATCGCTCATTCCTTTCCGAAGAGCGAAGACCTTTATGTTCTCGTCGACGAGCTGAAGCGTATCGAGGTCCCCCGTCACGACAATCACCTCCACGTCCGGATGAAGCTTTTCTGTTTTTCTTGCAAATGTGGCAATGAGATCATCGGCTTCGTATCCTTCTTTTTCGACAATGGGGATATTGAAAGTCTCGACAATTTTTTTCACTTGGGGAATTTGTTCATAGAGGTCGTCGGGGGCCTTTACCCGCGTGGCTTTATAATCCTTAAACTCTTTATGCCGAAAGGTCGGCTCCTTGAGATCAAAAGTGGCCGCGATATAATCCGGTTTGAAGCGGTTCAGTACATTGAGAAGAACGGAAGTAAACCCATAGACCGCGTTCACCAGTTTCCCTTTTTTAGTCGTAAGGGGAGGAAGGGCATGATAAGCGCGGTGGATTATCGCGTTACTGTCAATCAAAATAAGTTTTTTTCTAGCTAGCATAAAGAATTTCTTTCTTAAATGTAAAATGTAAATCTCAAAATGAAAAATGACAGTGAAAAATCTAAAATGTCTGTGAAATACGGAAAGAAATAAATTTTACATTTTGAATTGTCATTTTGCACTTTGATTTTTGAATTTTGAATTAATCACGATCCTTCTTCTATCACCTTTTAAACATCTAAATTTCAGCCAGATTGCTTTTTTTGGAATAACTTTTTTTATTCTCTCCGCCCACTCAACAATCACCACATTGTGTTTATCTGAAATAATCTCTCTCCATCCCAAGTCCAAAATATCTTTCGGCCCGACTCGATAAGTATCAACGTGATAAATGTTTTGTATAAAGCTCGGCTTTGAGGAATTGCGAGCTTTAGCGAGCAAGGGAAAAGCCGAGCTTTGATCGGATTTTCGAATTTTTCTCTCGTAACATTTCAGTATTACAAACGTCGGACTAGTATACGGCCCTTTCGCCCCCAGTCCCCTCAAAACTCCCTGCGCGAAAGTCGTTTTCCCGGACCCAAGCTCACCCGTGAGGCAAATAATCTCCCCGCTCCGAAGCTCCTTGGCCAGCAATTCCCCCAGCTTTCGGGTTTGAGCGGGATTTTTTGTAATATACGCTTTTTTCATTATATCCAATTCTGGCATAAAAATCATTTTTTGCAAAAGAAAAGAGGTTGGTCCCGATGCTATAAGGACCAACCCCTCAAGCGGCAGATTTGTGCTAATATCCCTGCCGCTGTAATTCCTCTTGCCGAGCACGATTGCGCCCAGCCTCGTAGGCATTCTGGTTACCCTGCGAACGTCGCTGTTCGGCGGCGCGGAGTTTCTCATCCCAATACCCTCGGTGATATTCGGAGATTGGGGAGGGTTCGGTCCAATTGATGTATCTACCGCTAACCCACGGCGCGGGTTGCGTCGGATCGAAAATAATCCCCGCACAACCGGACAAAGCCACGGCAGTAACCAAAACGGGTAAGAGCCACCGAATATTCATGGTTGCC
>PFVO01000045.1 GCA_002790655.1 Candidatus Moranbacteria bacterium CG_4_9_14_3_um_filter_44_28
CCGTCGCAATGGCATGCAAGTAATAAAACCAGGTCCGTGTCTGATCCACGCCCTCGGCAATAAAATCAGCCGGAAAAGATTTTTCAAAAATTTCTTTATTTTCAAACGGATAATGGACTTGGGCGTAGGGCATCGAACCTGAATCAAACCAGGTATCGAGAACATCCGGGATCCGCTTCATAGTCCCCTTGCATTTTTCGCAGGGAAAAGTCACTTCATCAACAACGTGCTTGTGAAGATCCGAAATTTTTTGACCGCTTGCCTCTTCCAGTTCCTTTACCGAACCAAAAACTCTGATTTCCCCGCATTCGCACTTCCAAATTGGAATAACCGAAGCCCAAAAACGTTGTCTTGAAATCGACCAATCCCGCGCTCCCTCGAGCCAGTTGCCGAAGCGCCCTTCCTTTATGTGTTTCGGCGACCAGTTTATTTTTTTCGCCAGTTTTAGCATCTCGCCTTTTATTTCCAAAATATTCACGAACCAGGAAGATGTGGCATAGTTGAGAAGCGGCGTCTCGCACCGCCAGCAAAACGGATAGCTGTGCTCGTACTGCTTTTTCGAAAAAATCAGTTTGTGTTTTGCTAAGAATTTCACGATCTTGAGATCGGTCCTTTGTGGGTCGTCGACCGGCTTCACATCCAGTCCCGCAAAATCTTTGGCTTCCTCGCGGATGACGCCGTCCATATCAAGATGAGAAACAAATGGGAGATTCTGTTCTTTTCCTAAATTCAAATCGTCTTCTCCGAAAGCCGGCGCGATGTGCACGATCCCCGTCCCCTCTTTGGTCGTCACAAAATCAGCCGAGTATATTTTCCAACCATTTTCGCAATTTTCCAAATTTCCCTGATTTGAATAATAGTCGAAAAGCGGCTTGTATTTTCTACCGACAAGTTCTGATCCCTCGAATTCTTCAATTATTTCATAATCCGTATCTTCTAAAATTTTATCTAATCTATCTTTGGCTAAAACATAATATTTACTTTCCTCAACTTTTAGCTTTTCGCTTTTTCCGCTCGAGGCAGATCCGCCTTTGGCGGAAACTTTTAACTTGCAATAAACAATTTTGTTGTTTATTGCCAACGCCACATTCCCAATCAACGTCCACGGAGTTGTCGTCCAAGCCAGTAAATACGTTCCGGGTTTGTCCTCCAGCTCAAATTTCACGACCACCGACAAATCTTTGGTCATTTTGTACCCCTCCGCCACTTCCGATTGAGAAAGCGTCGTTTCGCACCGCGGGCAAATGTGCATTGAGCGGTAGCCTTCATAGACAAGTCCCTTATCCCACAACCGCTTGAAAACCCACCAAACCGATTCCATAAAGGGTAAATCCATCGTTTTGTAAGCGTTTTCCATATCCGCCCAGCGGCCGAGTCTCTTGATCACTTTTTTCCACTCTTCAACATATTCCAAAACTTTCGAGCGGCATATTTCGTTGAATTTCTGAACTCCATATTTTTCCAAGATTTCTTTTTTGCGCTTGATGCCCAGTTCTTGCTCAGCGATATTTTCAATCGGAAGCCCGTGGCAGTCCCACCCCCAGACTCGCGGAACGTGAAATCCGCGCATAGTCCAATAACGAGGAACCACGTCTTTCATAGTGCTTGCGACAATATGGCCGTAGTGCGGCGAACCCGTCGCAAACGGCGGCCCGTCGTAGAAAGAATAAAGCGGAGCGTCTTCACGAAGCTCCAAAGATTTCTCAAATACCTTATTCTCTTTCCAAAATTTGAGAATTTTTTCCTCCATTTCAGGAAGAGATTGCTTGGGATTGACGGGATTGAACATAAAATAAAAAATTTTCAATTACCAATTTTCAACTTTCAATAAATTTCCAATGACTAGATTTTCAAACATTTGATAATTGAAAATTGATCATTGATTGAAAATTGTAAATTGAACATTGAAAATTATCCTGCAAATATTTTATAAATAAGGGACTCTAAATACTATACGCTATACACTTTTATAAACTTCCAAGGTTTCCCTTGCGCATTTTTCCCAGCTGAATTTTCTGGCTTGCTCTCTCCCGGCGTTTGACAATTTTTCTCTTAATTTTTTGTCTCTCGCCAACTCCGCCATTGCTTTTCCAATTCCTTCGGTGTCGTGCGGGTTGACATAACAGACCGCGTCGCCCGCAATCTCCGGAATGGAAGAAACTTTTGAAACCAGGCACGGCGCGCCGCAGGCCATCGCTTCGACAATCGTCTGGCCGAAACCTTCATAAAGAGACGGCATCACAAAAAACTCGCAATAAGTATAAAGCGGCTTGAGTTCATCCCCCCCGACGTAGCCGGTGAAAATTACATCATCTTTGATGCCTAAGTCTTCGGCCATCTGGAAATATTCCCTAAACAGCCAGCCGCGTTTTCCGGCGATGACCAGCTGATAATCGAATTTCCCCTGAAACGATTTTTTGAATCTCGCAAATCCTTCCAGAATCCTTGCCAAATTTTTCCTCGGCTCGAGTGTTCCCAAAAAGAGAGCGTACTTGTCCGATATATTGTATAACTTTTTAAGATCCTCTTTCGAATATTCACACTCTTCCAGAAATCTTTTGTCAAGACCGTTCCAGACAACGTCAATTTTATCCTCCGCGAACCCCAGAAATTCCCGCGCGTCTTTTTTGGTCGAGTGGGAAACGGCGATTATCTGGTCCGACTTTTTGGCCGCGAACTTATAGAGGGCTTTGATTTTGGCGTTTGAGAGCCTCGGGAAAAGATCGGGAACGCGATAGGGCGCGAAATCATAAAAAGTCGTGACAACTTTTCTGCGATAGGCCGCTGGCACACGATAAAGCGGCGAAGTGATATGGAGAACATCCAGTTTTTCCCGCGCGTAGGTCGCCAGGCCCAGAATCTCGCTGTAAGCCCCCGGCATATATTTTTTGTAGTCCGAAAAGGGGAAAAATTTGATTTTCACGTTCGGCCGGGTGAATTTTTTGACGTCTTTGTCGCGGACTTTGAAGTCAAAAAAGAGCACATACTGGTTGTTTTTATCTATTTCAAGAATATTTTTCACAAGATGCCAAACATAATGAGCGACTCCTGAAGGGACCGACTTTTCCGGATTCAAAATGGCTCTCGCATCGATTCCAATACGCATAATTCTTGTTTATTTTTCTGATTTTACTATATCTTTTTTATTAAGTTATGACAAGCTGAACATTGCCAACCCCCGAAAAATCTCTTAAAATAGTTCTATGGAAAAGAAACACCCGATCGGAAAAAAATTTTTTGCTGTCATTCTTTCAGCGGTCTTTTTTTTGCTTTTCCAGCCGGCATCGTCAAAATCAGCCGGTGCTCCGCCCCAAATGATAAAAGGCTATACGGACAACGAAGTGATTTTTGAAGTTGCCAGCTCAAGCGACGCGGCGGCCCTGGAAAGAAAATATAACCTGACCGTCACTCCCCTCAACTCATCAGACGAAGACACTTTTTTTCTCGCAAAAAGCATCAGCGGGAAAAGCGTTCAAAAGCTCATTCGCGAATTGCGCCGCGACCCGCTCGTAAAATCAGTTCAGAAAAATTTTCGCTACGCAATCCTCTCCAGAACCCCGAATGATTCCTACGCTTCCGAACAATGGTCTCTTTTTGACACCGAGAGTTCGGCCGGGGGCGTGAGCGCTTTCTCGGCCTGGGATACGGAAACAAAAAAAGGCCAGCGCAACGTGGCTATCGCCGTCATTGATACTGGAGTCAACCCCAAGCACAAAGACCTGAAAAAAAATCTGACCAAGGGTTCGGCTAAAGGAAAGAATTTTGAATATCCGAAAAAAAAGCTCTCCGACGGCGACGGGCACGGGAGTTTTATTTCCGGAATAATCGCCGCGAAAACAAATAATAAGCGGGGAGTATCCGGAGGAAGTTTTTACAATCATCTTCGGGTAATGGCCCTGCGGTTTGATTTCACTACCGCTCAAGCCATCACCGCCGTCAATTACGCCAAGAGCAAAAGCGTACCAGTCATCAACGCCAGTTGGGGAAGTTATGGCGACGAAGGGCTGGATTTGGCCTTGAAGGATACGATTGCAAGTTATCCGGGCATTTTCGTCACCGCATCCGGAAACGAAGGTTTTAACCACGACGACCCAAATCCCAATTACAAAATGTACCCTTGCGATTTTGATCTTGCTAATATCATTTGTGTCGGTGCGTCTGACCGGGACGGGAATCTGACTGATTATTCCGATTACGGAGCGGCATCCGTGGATGTTGCCGCTCCGGGAGGAACGGACGGCAACGAACTTATCGGTCCGGACAAAAAGAAAAGCCGCTACACCAGCGCCGTAGGCAGTTCTCTTTCCGCCGCTTTTGTTTCGGCCGAAGCGGGGCTCATTATTTCCAAATATCCGAATTTATCAAGCCTACAGGTGATTGAAATAATAAAAAACTCGGTGGATGCATCACCGAGCTTTGCCGGAAAAGTTTCAACTAGCGGAAAAGTGAATTTTCAGAAAGCGCTGACGCTTGCGGCGACCTACTAAAGCTTCTCAACAAAAAATTCCGGCATCACGCCGGAATTTTTTTATACAAAATACGAAACGCCAGATACCTGCCTGCCGGCAGGCAGGCCAAATACTAATATATTCCTTCAATTTTCACTCCCGTATAGTAATAATTTATCACATCACCATAGTTCTTTCCCTTTTTAACCATCTTTCTCGCCCCGTTGGCAATCAGCCCGTACATATGATTGCCGGAGTCTTCCAGCTTTTTCGCGCTTTTTGAAGGATGCTTCCCGTATTTGTCTTTTCTGCCTTTGATGTAAGAAAAATCATCTCCGGGATAATCCCGGGTATGTCCGTCCGACCATGAACAATAAGGAGTGAGAGCCGCCTCTCCCTTGTAGGTTACGATTTTCCCTCTCGTGTCTTCCGTCGCTTTTTTCATATTGGGATAGTTGCTTTCAATTTTATATCCCTTGTAAATCTGATCGGAAGAAGTATCGCTCAAATCAAAATTGTGATCTTTGTGGGTTTTCTTTTTGTGCTGCAGATTGTAGTACCCGTAAGTGCGGTAAATAATCGAGAAAAGTTTGTAATATTCATAATCCAGATCTCCGATCTCGCCCGTCCCCCACGTATATTGCTCAAGCGGAAGTTCATTTATTACCCAAGGCGTTTCGTTGTCATCCAGACTTAACTCTATTTTCCCGCGGAATTCGTCGTAGCTTCCGTAACAGCCGATTGCAAAGCGATTTCCGTTTCCATCAGTATCGTATTTGTCGTTCTTGCAATTGTCTATTTTTATAACTCCATCGCTTCCCGAAGGCTCCGCTACGATTTTTTTCCCGTAGTCCTCGAAGCTGCCCAAATCGCCCAGACGCACTTCAAAAATTTTATCCTTGCCGATTCTAATTGCCGTCGATCCCGTCGAAGAAATAGTGGTTATCGGCGTACCATTAATATCTTTTAAGGTATAGCTGCCCGAAACGGTTTTCAGCTCAACTTTCCTGTCCGAGCTTTCGGCATCCGGATCCAGGCTGAACAAACCTATCCGCATGCTCGCCCCCAGCGATCCGCTGTTCGCAATGCCCATCTTCTTGAGCGCTTTTTTCACTTTTTTGTATTCCCCCCGGCTCACTTTGGGGAGATATTTCTCCCACAGGGCACGGTCAATTCCGTTTCGCTCAAGCATGCTCTGCCATTTGGTCACTTTGGATTTCGTTTTTTTCTTTTTGGCTTCGGCGAGATCTACCGAAAAACAAAAACCGCTCACCGCGACAATCACCGCGATAAGCAGGGGCAAAAAAATCGTTTTTATGCCAGTTTTTCTTTTCATTTATACCCAAAACTTAGCAACTTGCGAGTATATTATAGTTTAGCACGTTTTTGGAGAAAAGTCCATTCTTGCCAAACGCGAAAAATTGCAATATAATCCCAACATGTTCTAAAGTTGGTCGTGGGCCTGCCCCGCACCAAAATATTGAAAATTTTTGGACTTTTTCTCTCCGGGGTAGCGCAGCGGTAGCGCAGGTGCCTGTTAAGCACTTGGTCGTGGGTTCGAATCCCACCCCCGGAGCGAAGGAGTTCACTTCATGATAATTTTGGTGCGGGGTGAAAATCCCACCCCCGAAGCCAAATTGTATGTCGCTTTGAAATTAGGAAAGCCGCGATCTTATATTTCTAAAATCGAAAAAGGAGAAAGAAGGCTAGATGTGGTAGAACTGAAAAAAATTGCAAAACTTTATAAAAAGGATGCTAACTTTTTCCTTAATTAAAATATGGAATCCAGTAAAAATAAGTTTGCTTTTGCAAAGAAAAAAATAAATATTTCGCACAGCATAGTTGTCGAAAAAAAAAGATGTTGGCATTATAAGCTCTGAATCAAAAGATTATGCTTTAATCTTTTTCATCAGAATTTGGCAAGAAATCAAATTAAATAGAAATGATTTTCAGGTTTTTGATGTTAAAAAAATAGGAGACGGATTTTCTAAGAAAATTTGTAACGTTTGTCACAAACTTAAAAAGACTACAGATTTTGCCAAGAATCAAAACGCAAAGAATAATAGGCCAGTGAGACGGCCATCATGTAAAGATTGTCGAGTAAAGATGGAGGGAGTTGGAATATCCAGAACTAATAAACTCAAGTGGCTTAAGAAAAAACCAGCAAACGAACCTTTTGAATGCCCTGTATGTAAAAAGAGAACAATTGCTGGCATAACAAACAAGGTCGTTCTGGAGCACGATCATCACACCGGAAAGGCTGGCGGTTGGATTTGTGATAGTTGCAATACAGGACTAGGACGATTTAGGGACAATATAGGAATACTAAAAAGCGCGATTAAATTTCTCAAAAAAAATTATTAAAGATTAAAGTGTTTTAATCTTTTCTTTGTAAGCTCTACGTATTTTTTCGAGATATCACACCCAATATAGTGGCGTTTATTTATCGCCGCCATTTTGCAGGTTGTTCCGGAGCCACACATCGGATCGAAAATAATATCCTTTTCGTTGGTCCAAGAAAGTATATGATCTTCAGCTAATTTTTCTGGGAAAACTGCAGGATGTTTAAATGCGATTCTATCGCTCGTCGTCCCGTGCAAACCTACGGCATATTCCCAGATGTTAGTCATTGTTTTTTCTGGTTTAAGTTCTCCCAAAATTTTTTTATTTATTCCGTCCGCTCCTTTATTAAAAGGTAACATTTCTTGACCTTGTCTTATTGTTTTAACCCTCAGTGGATTAAATGTTTTCGGTTTACCCTTACTTAAAACGAACATAAATTCAAAACAATTTGTGTAAGCATTCGTCCTCATGAAGGGCGTATTTTTTTTCTTATAAATCATTACGTCGTGAACATTAAACCCAATTTCCTGAAAGAGTATCGCTTGTTTGAAACTCGTAAGACTTTTATTGCTATTTTTAATTTTGTCGCCTACAACCCAAACCAGAGCTCCTCCTTTTTTGGTTATTCTAAATAAATTTGTTGCGATGCCCCTAAAGTCAAAATGATATCCATTATAATTTCTCAATTCGTCATATGGAGGAGACGTTACCGTTAGATCAATTGAACAATCTGGCATACGTTTCATTACTTCAATTGCATCTCCATGAATGATTTCATTTAATGGTAGTTTCGTATATTTTTCCATCCTTTCCCATTTTTTTTCTTCTTCCGTGGCTTCTTTTGGTGAAATTTCATTTTTAATCACATCAACAACAAGCCCTTGAATGACAATCTCTCGTTCTCCTTTTTTTATAACAATCGGCTCATATTCTTTATTAGCTGGTTGCAGGCGAATTTGGTTTCTTTCTTTGTAAAACGTTTTTAATGTTGCCTCGTAATTATCAATTAAGGCAACAACCTTTTGACCATTTCCAGCAGCTTGCTGTTCTTTTACCAAAACAACATCGCCGTCGTTGATATTTTCATCAATCATGCTATTTCCAGCCACTCGCAAAGCAAAAAAGTGTCCGCCCCTCATTATTTTTGTTTTTGGTATAGCAATCGTTTCTTTTTCTTGAATGGCTTCAATCGGCTGACCGGCGGCGATAACCCCCATTAAAGGAATTTTTACCATTTGCTGGCTTTCATAAACTGATATTGATCTTGGGCTATTTTCCTCTTTGTTTAAAAAACCCTCGTCTTGTAATTTTTTTATGTGAAAATGTATCGTAGAAACAGAGGATAGTTTTAGATGTTTTTTGATTTCTTCCAGAGAAGGGGCAAAACCCTTCTTTTTTTGGAAAGAAGTAATAAAATTCAGTATTTGTTTTTGTCTTTTTGTAGGCATAATTTTATAGCTGTTGATTTTCGATTTATTTTCGATTACACTACCAGTATAAATGAATTTAAAAATGTCGTCAACACTTATAAAAATTAACTAAAACAATATGCCAAAATTTAGCAGAACCCAAAAGTTCACAAAAACCAATATTGCCAATGTTCCCCAGAATAAGGCAATAATTTACAAAATAAAGAGCAAGGGCGGGGAAAATCTTTATACCGGAATTGCTGGACGCGGTCGCCCTCAAGAAAGATTGTTAGAGCATAAGGAAATTAAAAAAGAAAAGATTCCGGAAGAAACAGGGTTCCAATATGCACAGGTTAAGACAAAGGAAATAGCCAGCAAAATTGAAAAGTCGATTATAAAGAAAGGACAGCCGGAATTTAATGAACAGCATAAGTGAATTTATGATTAACAAACATCTTGATAAAATTGACATTAGCGATTTGAAGCAGTTGCAAAGCAACGCTGTGTCAGAAGGCAAAACGATTGAATATAAAAAACTACTACCGACCAATTCCTATGCAGATAGAAAAGAATTTTTAGCCGATATTTCGTCTTTTTCTAACGCTTCTGGTGGTGATTTGATTTTCGGTATTTTGGAAGAAAACGGAAGTCCAAAGAGTATTGACGGCTTGGAAATAGAAAATGTTGATGAGGAAATCAGAAAATACGAAAATATTATCCGAGACGGGATTGAGCCGAGAATTATTTTTGCAACGCGAGCCGTCAATGTTTCTGGTAAAAAGAACATTTTTATTTTCAGAGTAAATAAAAGCTGGGTGGGACCACATCGCGTAATTTATGAAGGGCACGATAAGTTTTATTCAAGAAATTCTGCCGGTAAATACGCGCTGGATACAAATGAATTAAAAAGTGCTTTTAATCTTTCCCAAACATTAACCGAACAAATAAACAAATTCAAAACAGAGAGAATCACTCAGCTTATTTCTGACAATTTACCACTCCCATTTTATGACGGTGGTAAAATTGTTTTACATCTTATACCATTAGAATCTTTTAGTCCTAATTATAGAATCGATTTAAATCCAATAATTAATGAACCCGCTAAATTAAAGCCGATTTATGCTTCTGGCTGGAGTTATCGTATCAATCTTGAAGGCGTTTTATCCTATTCTGGAGGCAGAAACGACAAATCCCACTCGTATATTCAGTTGTATCGGAATGGGATCATTGAAGCCGTTGAGGGTTTAATGTTAAGCGCGGAAAGAGAGAAAAAATATATTCCGAGCGTAGCTTACGAGATAGAATTAATAAAATCTCTCCGTGAATTTTTGAATTTAACCAAAGAGTTAGGAATTAACATGCCGATCGTTATATTTTTAACACTAATCGGAGTTAATGGATACGAAATGGCGGTTGATAGAATGAGATTTTGGGGTGATTATTACAAAATTGACAAGGATATTTTGCAGTTGCCGGAAACGCTTATAGAATCATACAACACTGAGCCAAAAGACATTTTACGTCCAATGTTTGATCTTGTGTGGAACGCTTGCGGTTTCAAGAGATCATATAATTTTGACGAAGCAGGAAATTGGACAGCAAAATAATTTAAGGCGGCGGGCCAATTCGTCAGGTCAGGTTTCGTTTTTTAGATTTGTGGATTAAATTCGGTAAAATAATTTCAAAAGTTTGTTGCTGTTTTTTATCGGGAGCCATTTTGGCTATTTTTGCAAACAACTGTATAATAAACTTGCTAATCCTTAAACAAAAGCGCAATGAAAAAAATCTTCATCCTTGTCATCACGATCTTTTTGGCAAGCGCGGTGATAACTGACCAAACCGGCCAGGCAAAAGCCAAATTTCTAAAAAGCAAACTTCCCAAAAGACACGTTGAGCTGAAGGGAGCCTCCCCTGAAAACCCCATTATTTCCCTGGGGAAGGCAAAAGACAAAAAAACTTCTGAAACCGTTGAGGGCGTGGCGATCGTCCACTACGCCAAAAATTACGGCAAGGCGCTAAAACCTAACGCAAAAAGGATTTGCTACGCGCTTCTCGCTCAAGGAGCAAAATGGAAAACTTTGGAACCCTGGCTCGCCGATCCTCAAAATGCAAGCGGTCTGAAGGCGAGCTTCATTCTAAATAACATTTCCTCTGATATATCAAAATGGGAAAATGCCGCAAAATATAATATTCTGGGCGACGGAAGCTTGTCGCAAGAAACACTTTTTCCCGACGAAACCGCGCCTGATGCAAAAAACGAGGTGCTTTTTGCCGACATTGACAGTCCCAATGCGATTGCTGTGACTATTGTCTGGGGAATTTTCAGCGGGCCTGCTTCCAAGAGAAAACTGGTTGAATGGGATCAGGTCTATGACGATGTTGATTTTGACTGGTCATCTTCCGGCGAAGCGGGAAAAATGGACTTCGAAAACATCGCCACTCACGAACTCGGCCACAGCATGGGAATGGGAGACTTGTATAACTCTTATTGCTCCGAACAGACTATGTACGGATACGCAAATTACGGCGAAACCAAAAAACGAACTCTTGAATCGGGAGATATTACGGGAATAAACGTACTCTACTAGAAAATTCAACTCCGGCACCGGAATCTTTATTGCGGATTCTGCGTTCCAGCGGGAAAATCTTCCGGATTCGGGAGATTTTCCTGAAATTCCTGCGATTTCTTTTCCCATCCTTCCGCTTCCTTGTTCATCCGGTTGATGTTTTCCTGGATTTTTTGAGCCGATGGAGTATATTTTTCCATTTCTTTCTTCACTTTTCTCGCTCCCCACCATCCCAATGCCACAAAGACAATAATTCCGAGAATGACAATTCCAAGGCATCCGCCCAGAATCCAGATCCAGGCATTGCTTTTCTTTTGGGTCGGCGGTGTTTGTCCCGGCTGAACGGGCGGCGGCCCCTGCACCGGCGGCATTGGCAGAGGAGGCATCACCGGCTGAACAGGCGCCTGCGGCGTCTGGGGTTGCGTTCCAGTTGGCTAGTCCATAGTTTTTTGCTTAGTTTTTATCTTGGTTCATTATAGCACGTTTACCCCGTATCACAGAAAACCCTACAACACACGAACCTGAAGACGAACGTCAAAATCCCAAAAGACTGTTGCTATAAAACTACAGACGTCAATCTGTGGTATGGGGTTTGCCGGAATCAAACTTCGCAGAAAGCCCATTGCCTTTTTAGTTTGGGTTTAGTTTCATTATATATGATGAAAACGTTTGTGATATTCGGTATGATCGTCGGTTCTCTCGCGGGCGGATACGCTCCCGCGCTCTGGGGCGGGAGCGTTTTTTCGATGTCTTCTGTTTTTCTTGCCGCCATCGGCGGATTCGCGGGCATTTGGGTTGGATATAAGATAGCGTTGAAATTTGACATCTGAAAAAAAGGTTCCGTAAAGGGAAAAAAACCCGCCGGTTGCGACGGCATCGGGTGCGGCCCCGCCAAAAACAGCCCCGCGTTTTTCGGGGTTTTTTCTTTTCGTGAAAATTTGGCCGGCCCGCGGCTGGTACTATAACCCAGTGTTTTTTATTCCCAAAATGCCTTCTGATTGACACAAAATCCCCAAATGCTATAATTGAAGTGTCACAGAAGTATGCAATAGCAGTGTCGTCGAGCTCATTTTTGCATCGTGTCTAATGTGAATTAAATAATCGTTCTACCAAAAATGCAACAAGGAACAATCAAGAGGCTGACAGACCGCGGATTCGGCTTCATTGCCCAGGAAGGCAGTGACAAGGATCTCTTCTTTCATCAGAATGAGCTCCAGGGTGTGGAGTTCAACGATTTGAAAGAAGGCGATAAAGTCGAATTTGAAGTTAGCGAAAGCCCCAAGGGGCCAAACGCGACTCAAGTGAAGCGAGTCTAAACATATTTCGCGTTGAATCAAAAAATCTCGCTATTCGCGGGGTTTTTTGTTTTGGGGTATAATGAAGGAAATTCTCTAACTTCAAAATAATGGCCAAAAACAAAAAAGAAAACAAAACGAAAAATGAAATAAAAAGCGCTCCGCCTCCAAATGACGCTGCTGATCAAAACAATCGGCCCGAAAAGAAGAAAAGCAGTGTCTGCCTGCCGCTGGCTATCGTTGGAATAATTTTTCTTCTCGTAGGCATTTTTCTTCTCATCTGGATGTGGCCGTTCATATTTTCTTTTTTTATGGACTTGAGAAGCGGGGATTTTTCGCTCTCAAAAACTTTTGAAACCTCCAAAGGAACGCTCAAGGGAAAAAATCTTGCCAGCCTCATCGATCCTTCTAAGACTATCATTAAAAGAATCACCGCCAAAAACGGCGGGCAAATTACGGCGCAAACCGCGAGCGGGCTGTATTTTACCCTGAACATCGGCCCTGGTTCGCTTGAAAAAGACACGGATATTTCCATCACTCCCATTGACGAATCGCCGATTGAAAACTATCCCGATCCGGACGACCCGGGCGTCGTCATCGGACCTCCGGGAACTAATCTCGGCAATGGCTCATCAGTGAGCGTTTCCGGAAATCCCCCTTCCGGCGGTTCCGGTTCGCAGCCAGGAACAGGATCGGGAAGCGGTACCACTTCAACTCCGCCGGGTACGCCTCCGGGAACTTCGGGAGACATACCTAATCTTGGGAGTCTCGCTGGTCTTTTGGGGAACAATTCTTCAATGACGGCGCCATTGAAGAAAATGGTGGCAAAAAACTGATTGGAGGCGACCGAGATGAGCACGGCTGTCTTACCCCCGCCGGCTACAGCTGGTGCGAAACAAAACAAAAGTGCCTCCGGAGCTGGGAAGAAATCTGCCCGCCGAATTAAGACTTTGCTAAAATTAAGTCTTGGTGGGAATTAGTCGCCTATCCCCTTAGTGGTCTTTATTTGCGGGATTTTTCTGTATTGGGATATAATAAAATTATAAATCCTAAAACAAAAAAATGCCCGCCTGCTTTGAAATGCGGGGAAATATCCAAACATAAAGATTAGATAAATTAAATTAAAAACAAAAATATGTGCAGAAAAAAGAACAACCAAAGCATTTCGGGCAGGAAAAAATGACTCTTCATCACGGTCCTGGTGATTTTGGCGTTGTCGCTGGGACTTTTTGTTTTTCAAAACGTGACTGCCAAGACCAAGAAAAAATCACTCCCGAAAATAATCACCAAAAACCACTGTGGCTTTCTTTCCGCAGGAAGCGGCGACACGAAATACATCAAAAATTACGGCGCTTCGAATAAATTTGCGAAAAAGTGGTACAAAAGAATAACGAAATTATAGGGTTTCGATGATTAAAAAGATCAAAGGCTTGTACGTGGTGCTTTCCGAAAAAACCGGACGGCGTTTCGGAACCTATAAAACCCTCGCCGAAGCCAAAAAAAGGCTCCGGCAGATTGAATTTTTCAAGCATCTGGCGAAGAAGAAATCAAAATAGAATTTTTTACGTAAAAAAATAGAGGCCGGGGGAGCGCTGTACTCTACCGGCCCTCTTGGTTAAGGAACAGATTAGGCTTTGAAATCAACACGCACTTTTGTGATGCCAAAAATCTCTTTAAGAAGCCCGGAGATATCCTTCTTAAGATTTTTTGGCTCACGTGGGAGTGTTTTTACCTGCGGCCACTTCACTTCGCAGTAGATGCCTTCGCTAGTATCTTGAAAGCGAATATTCTGCTGGAAAAAAACCATCATGTTTATGGTAGGGAAACCGGAGGCTACCTCAATCAACTGCTTCAATTTCTTCTTTACGGCAACGGTTTTCTTGTGATCTTCGCCCTCCGAAATACCGTGAACCAAAATAACCAAAAAAGAAGATAACATGGGCTGTTCCTCCTTAATTTTTAGATTTTTTTCTTTTTCCCAACCCAGCACGCCCGGCGGGAGAAAGGCAAGTTATAGATATATACCTGCAAGTTGTTCGCAAATTTGATTTTTACGGAAGAAATAGATAGTCTGAAGGTAAATATGAAAAAAATCTTTTATCAAAAATTGATCCGCGACAAGATCCCCGAAAAAATGACGCGGGTTGGCGCGGCGTTTGAGATTCGGCATCTCGGCAAGAAAGAATTCGAGAAAGAACTTCTCAAAAAAGTCGGCGAAGAGGCGAGTGGCTTGCCAAAAGCGAAAAAGAAAGAGGAGATTGGAGATTATTGAAGAATTGGCAGATGTTTTGGACGTGGTTGAAGAAGTGAGGCGGCATTGGAAAATCAAACCCTCTTGTCTTCGGACGAAGCAAAAAGAAAACTTTGTCAAAAAAGGCGGCTTCAAGAAAAAAATATTTCTCGTCTGGTCGGAGGACAATGGTTACAGGACGAACGAGAGGAAATATAAGCGCTGTCGCAGCGCTTGAAATTCCGTCGCTCGTCCCAAATAAAAGCAAAGCTTTTGTTTGCGGACTCTCTAGGAATTATAAAAAATAAGCTGTTCTATATGAAGTTGATATTTCTTGGAACAAACGGCTGGTTTGATAATAAAATAGGAAACACGGTTTGTGTCTTGCTGGAAAGCGAAAAATATTATATTATCTTTGACGCCGGAAACGGAATTTATAAGTTGCCAAGTTTTATAAAGTCAGAAAAGCCAATTTTTCTTTTCTTGAGCCATTTGCATCTGGATCACATCTTCGGCTTGCATATATTGCCCAGTTTCAAATTTAGGAATAAATTCAATATTTTCTGCGCCAGAGGACTCAAGAAACATTTGAAGAG
>PFVO01000046.1:0-13694 GCA_002790655.1 Candidatus Moranbacteria bacterium CG_4_9_14_3_um_filter_44_28
CCCAGGAAATGGTTCATTTTGAGGGAGATATTTGGGGTCCGCTCTGCATGATATCAATTATCGCAAAAACTAGTTTTTTGGTATAATAAAATCAGCTAATACTTAAACATAAAAATATGCGAAAAATGAAAACAAAATTGATGGTGGCTTTTGTAGCTGGATTGTTTGCCATCGGATTTCTTTTCTCCGTGGCTCTTGCCCAAAAAACACCGCCCGGCAAGTCAGATAAAACCACAGGAAGTCAAAACACAACAAAAGGAAATAATGCTGGTAGCAATGCGGTAAAAAATCAAACTGATGCTACAAGTACAGAAGCGACAGATACGGATGTTACTGATGCCCAGGATAAAGGCAATAAGGATAAAACAAAAGATAATAAGGGACAAGTGACTGCCGAATCCCATCGAAGCGCAGTGGCAAATTTTGTCCAGAGCCTTTTGGCTGTAGCTGACCGAGAAGGCGGAATCGGACAGCAGGTGAAAGTTGTTGCCCAGCAGCAAAATGATTCCAAAGAGAAAGTGGCGGAATCAATTGACAAGGTTGAAAAGAGAAGCAAAATCAAAACTTTCTTTTTCGGTTCGGACTTCAAGAATCTTGGAGACCTTCGAAGCCAGATGGTGCAGACGAGGAATCAGATTGCCCAGCTTACGAGACTAGTCGATAAAGCGGAGAACGACCAGGACAAAACCGAGTTGCAATCTCAAATCCAAGTTCTGAATAAGGAGCAGGCAAGCATTGAAAATTTCATTACCCAAAATGAAAATAAGTTCAGTTTGTTCGGCTGGGCGATAAAACTGTTCCAATAGTTTTCTAGTTAAATAATCGCAGAAACCGCCAGTAATGTGGCGGTTTTTTGCTATATACTCCGCTCCGCTTTGGAGTGGATAACTCGACTTGACTTCCTTTGCCACGAAGCTAAGGTGCGACTGCCATGGAAAGGAGCAATAATCCACGAACCATCCAGACGCACAACGTATTGCGTGATTCTTGCGCGAATCTTGCGTGATTTACGAAAATCGTGTATAATATAGGCATGTTTAAACCACACTTCAAACTTACAACTAAAATTGTCAAAAGTTTGACGGATATTGCCGAAGCCAAGGGGATTATTGAAAAAGCCAAACTTCTCCCCAAACACGAACTTCGTCTTAAGCGCCAAGCAATGATAAGAATGTCCCATAGCTCCACGGCTATTGAGGGCAATGTTTTGGATATCCGCCAAGTGGAAGCCCTATACGCGAATAAAAAGGTTGATGCACCTGTTCGGGATATTTATGAAGTGCAAAATTACCTAAAGGCTCTGCAATTTATTGAAAAATTTGTTAAAAGCAAAGAGGCGATTACAGAGAAAGTGCTTCTTAAAATCCATTCACTGGTGACCAATAAAACTTTGCCGAAAGACCAGTCGGGGCATTACCGCAGAGAGCCCGTTTATGTTGTGAAACGAAAACTGGGATTTCCGGATGAAATTGTTTATACGGGTCCGAAAGCAATAAATGTTCCGTATCTTTGTGCGGAACTGATTGATTGGATAAATAAAAGCGAAAAAGAAGAAGTGAATCCAGTAATCGTGGCAGGTATAATTCACTTAGAAATTGCAGCCATTCATCCTTTCAACGACGGAAACGGAAGAACTGCTAGAGCCATGGCGACTTTGATTTTGTATAAGCGAGGTTATGATTTTCGCCATCTTTTTGCTTTGGAGGATTATTACAATAAAGATTTGCAAAGTTATTATAAAGCTATAAATATCGGGAAGAATTACAATAAAAGAAAAACAGACTGCACGGGTTGGCTTGAATATTTTACAGAAGGATTTAGGGAGGAAATTATAAATGTGAAAAGACAGGTATCTTCTCTTGCTCTCAAAAAAATTGACAAATTCATCCAGAGTAAAATTTATCTTACCGCAAAACAGCAAAGGATAATTGAATTTATCGACCAAATGGGAAAAATAACCGTAGGCGATGTCGTTGATATACTAAAAAATCCGCAAAGAACAGCCTTGCTTGAACTTCAGAAACTGAAGAGGGTTGGAATAATAAAACAGAAAGGCAAAGGGAGAGCCACCTACTATGTGCTGAAATAGCCCCAATCTCCCACGAATCACCTCTCCGCCTTTCGCGAGGAGCGGGGGCTACGGGGCAGGGTGAAATCCTCATCCGTCAGGATGAGATTCAACCCAAAATTTGAATTTGATGAATTTTCCATTTTATGCGTATAATATAAATATGAAAAAGAACGAAATAATCGACCTCAATTCAATAAAACCAATCCTTGAAAGCAATGACGTGGAATTTGCCGGCGTTTTTGGTTCGTTTTCGAGAGGTGAAGCAAGGGACGACAGCGACATAGACCTTCTAATAAAACTCCGTCATCCAATAGGGCTATTTAAGCTTGTTCGTCTGGAAAGAATATTGTCAGAAAAACTGGGAAGAGCAGTTGACTTGGTAACCGAAGGTTTTATCAGTCCCTATATCAAAGATGAAGTAATGAAAGACCTAAAAGTAATTTATGAAAAGCGATAAACTCTACATTGGCCACATAATTGATGCAATTTCTGCAATTGAGGAATATGTTTCTGGTATGAGTTACGATGATTTTTCAAAAGACAAGAAAACTCAAGACGCAGTCTTGAGAAAACTGGAAGTTGTCGGCGAGGCATCAAAAAGATTATCTGACAAGCTCATGAAATCCCTATCCGAAGTTCCCTGGAAAGATATTATTGGGATGAGAAACAAACTCATTCATGATTATTTTGGCATTGACCTTCAAGAAGTTTGGAAAACAGCGAAAGAAGATGTTCCTTCATTGAAGGCTACTTTGGAAAAACACATAAACCAGTAAACGGAACAACCACAAAGATTTTCATTGGTGAGAATCCGCTTCATGGGCGGATTTTTGCGTTTTCTGCCACGAAATGATTCAATTTCGAGAGAGATATTTGGAAGCCGCTCCGCTCTGGCTTACCTGAAAGTTTTTCCAGTATTGACAAGTAATACATAATGGGTATATATTCATAATATATGAGCAGAAAGGAGGTGAGAAAAATGCCAATGATGGATAAAACAGGTCCCCGAGGGATGGGTCCAGGAACGGGACGAGGAATGGGTCCTTGCGCCGTGCCTGCCGGCAGGCAGGGAGCGGGAGTGGCGGGCGGTCTCGGATGGGGAAGAGGCTACGGCAGAGTGATGTGCGGCTGGTTCTGGCAGAAATATCAAGGGATGCCGAAGAGCGAGAGAAAGGAACTCCTGAAAGCCGAAGCGGAAGATCTGAAGCAGGAACTGGAGATGGTTCAAGGCGAACTCAAAAAACTGGAGAAGTAGCCCTGCGATCCGAAAGCAATCTTTCTTTTCCGCTGGGAAAAGGAAGTTGCTTTTGGTATAATCAGAGAAAGTGAGCATAATTTTTTATATTTATATATTTCATGGTCAGACCAAGAATTTGCAGACGATTGCTTTTCAAGCCCAAAGCCCACTATTTCAAACCCCAAGGCATTCCAATGCGTCATTTGGAAGAAGTTTTTTTGACCAAAGAAGAAATGGAAGCGGTAAAGCTCAAAGACTATGACAATTTGGAGCAGACGGAAGCCGCCGAAAAAATGAAAACATCCCAAAGCACCTTTCAGCGAATTCTTTCTTCAGCTAGGGCTAAAATTGCTGAAGCCATTGTCAAAGGCAAAGCGTTAAAAATTGAAGAATAAAAAAACAACATGAAAAATAAAATTCATTCAGTTTGCCAACTGCCAAATCCTGTCAATTTGGCTCCCACACTCTCGGTGTTTGGGTTTACTGGAGTTAGTGTTATAATTTACTCATATTGCGAATAAAAGAACCAAAACTGGTTAATTGATAGATTTCTCTTTTTTATGCAGAAACGGAAACTAAAACCACTTTCAGCGAAATTATTTTCTCCAATCAAGAAATTATTCGACCACAAACACAAGCCTTTCCTTCATACAATTGAATGGATATTCGTGCTGATTGCTTTTTTTATCATCGGGCTATCGGTTATTTACTACCAGCGCGTCATTTCTTTTTTTGAAGAAAGAGAGGGATTTCCTTCCGGGAGCAGGGAGGCGATGATTCAAACGAAAGAGGAAGAAAAGCTGTTTACCGGAGAAGTGGTTCCGGAGCCGATTGACACCACTGCCTGGGACACTTATCGGAACAAGTGGTACGGTTTTGAAATTCAGCATCCCGATACTTGGAAAAATAACACGCAGTACAAAACGGCCACCGAAAAAAGCGCCGTTTACGAAACTATCTATAAGTTTAGAAGCGATGGTGAAGGTACGGGCAGCATTTTTGAGGGATACGACGTGAAAATCTATCCGGTGAAAAAAGTGCCGGACATCGAAAGCACGAATGATATTCACAAAAAGGAAGGAGCGCCGGAGGATACGAGTGAATGTCAGCTTGCTGAAGAAGTGAGTTTTGGATCGGGAGAAGTGTATTTTCAGAAAGTAAGCATCAAAGACGGGAATCTCTGTTACGAGCCGGCCTATTTCTACAGCATCACGAAAGGGAACTATATCTATAACATCGTTCCGGCCGTTGGGGAAAGCGGGGAAAGATTTTCCAATCCGGAAAAAGAAACAACTCGTCTGTTTCCCGAATACAAGGAAGCTGTTTCGGCCTTCAAGTTTATTTCTATTGTTCGGCCCCAGCCCAAGCCGAAGCCGAAAATCACCGCCCAAAGACCGGTTTCGGCGAAAATTGCGAATGGAAGACTTGTCTGTGCCAAGAAAAACAACAAACCAAGGAAAAGTAAACAGAACAAAGGAAAGCATCTCGATCTCGAATGCTGTCTTGACCCGGACGAATACCCGAATCCATGGTGTACGTATTAGGGCAACTTTGCCCGGCTCCTTGCGGGAAACCAGGACTCAAAAGTTTGCCATAACAAAAACACTCTTAAGGGTGTTTTTTCGAGCTAATAAAATTTGTTATCTGCTTAATATTTCCTTAGCTGCTTCCCACATCTCGCTGTTTTCTTTTTCAGTTTTGAGCCAATACCACCATTCCGCTCCCCAAAAATAGGCCTCGGAGAAGCGGGTTCTTTTGGCGTATTCGGTGATGTCGCGGAGTTTTTCCGGACTCATTGATTTGTACTGTTCCTCGATGCTCATTTCATCGAGCCATTTCGGTCCCCAGGGTTCGGCCTGGAGCTCGGAGATAACAATATTTTTCTGGCGGGCGAAAACGCGGATGAAAAGGGCTTTGGCGCGAAAAAAATTAGGTCCGAGCGGATAATTGAAATATCCGATTTGGGGCTTATAGATAGTCCGGTAAAGCGTCGTCCCGAAAATGTCGGCTCTTTTGGCGGCTCGGTACCAAATGCTCAATTCGCCGCTGTCCGTTACCATCACCGGCCTTGAGGCGTCGAGCGTTTTCGTTTGGGCGACTTCCCGGTCAACCAAATCGCCGTCAATGGCTTGGAGCGGACACTGGCCGAAGAAGGGGAGAAAGGGCTCGTTTTCCACCTGCCACATAATTATATTTTCATAATCCTTATATCTTTCGATCAAAACCTTTTCGTAGCGGAGAAGAGTAGCTTCGCGTTCGGCTTTGCTGTTCTGATAAAAATCCGGGATGAAGCATTCCGGCCAGCGGGGAACTTTTATTCCGTAGGAAAAAATGACGTCAATGTTTCTTTTGCGGGCCTCCTCAAGGAGCCAGTCAGTTTCCGAAAAATCATATTGTCCTTTCTTTTTTTCAACCTCGCTCCAGTAGCTGGCGAGGCGGATTCTTTTTATCTCGAGGCCGTCAAGGATATCGAGATAGGCTTTCTGCCAGTCGAGTCCCAGACTTCTGGCGAAAACAGGGGAGTAGGAGATTCCAAAGCGCATGTTTTCATTTTTGCTTCCGACCGGCCAGTTGAAAACAACAAACGCGAGAATAACCAAAGAGACGATAAAAACAATTATCCCAGCAAACATTTTTAAAAGATAGCGGAAAAATTTTTTCATATTTTTCAGCTTACCAAAACAGTGCCCAGCACAACGCAGACGACGCCGATGATTTTCAAAAAGAAATTGAGCGGCGTGAATTTTTCAATGAATATTTTTTTCCAACAGAAGCTCAAGGCGACGGAAAAAACAAAAGTGAGAAGATACTGAACGGAGACCAAGGCATTGACAATGACAACGCTTCCCAGAAATATTCCATAATGAACGAGAACTGTTCCCACTCCCGCCAGAGTTTTGGCGATGATTGATCCAAGCAGATTTTTGGCGCTTTCTTTCCCCTTTTCTCTTTTGAAGGTCGAAAATATTTTTCTCCGGAACGAGGGAACAAGGAGCGAAAAAAGCGCCGAGGCAGTGATTCCCATTCGACTCACGATGTAGCCGCTTACGAAATTTTGCTCGCTATAAGCATATTTGAGAACTACGAACGAAGCGGCCGCCAAGACGCCGGCTAGAATTGTTTTTTGCCAGTTTGAAAAAAAAGCCCGTTCGTAGTGCTTAAAGGCGATGAAAAATCCTCCCAGTATGAGAAGTATTATTCCCGCGAAAGAAAGTGAGGTTATTTTTTCGTGGAGGAATATGGGGGCGAGGAAAGTCGTGGCGAGAGTCATCACTGCGCCAAAGAGAACATAAACGCGGATGGCTGATGAAACAAGAAGAGATTGAAAAAGAAAAACCAGAGCCAGATAAAAAAGAAATCCGGAGAAAACAGCCGCTAAAAAAGCTTTTGGTCCAAACCAGTCGAGGCCAAAGGGAGTGAAAATCAGGCTGAAAATGGAAAAAAGGCCGATATAAAAGGCATAAAGCTGCCAGTTTTTGATCCGAGCGGTAATCAGAAATTTGCTCAAAACCGCTTCTCCCGCCAAAAAAGTATAGCCTGCGAGAGCAGATAACATCCACATAATTTTGTTTTTTAATTTGTTTTTATAAATCTACAAAATTATTCTTGCAGATTTTCGCGTATTCCCACGCGCTTGGTCGGATTTTGCGTTCCATTGTCTTATAATCAACTTCCACGAGTCCGAACCGCGGCCAGAAGCCTTTGTCCCACTCGAAATTATCGAGAAACGACCAGTGGAAATATCCGCGGGCATCCACGCCTTCCTGAATGGCTTTGTGAATCCAGCGCAGATGGTCTTTGATGAACTTTTCTCGCTTTGCGTCTTCGGCATCAGTAATGCCGTTTTCAGTAATGTAAATTGGCAAATTATATTTTTTGAGATCTTTTAGGATGCGGTAAATTCCCTCGGGATTTATGTCCCAGCCCAGATCGGTTACTTCTCCACTGTATTCTTTCAAGATTAGTGGAAATTTGATTTTTATTCGACGATAATAATTAACTCCTAAAAAATCGCTTTTCTTACTTATTAAGTCTAATATTTTCTTGTTTCCGAAATAATCCGCAGCGAAAACTGAAATTTTGTCTAAAATAGATTTTTTATTACCCGCTTCCAAACAAGAGATTGCGCTAACTATGCCTACCTTTTTATTCTGGGACACTTTATGGATTTTATCATAAGCTAGGTTATGAGCTTTGGAAAATCTCCTATATGTTTTCATGGCAGAGAGAATATTCTTTTTTGCCGGTGGCCACTCCCCGCGAAGATAAGACTTTAATATTATGACCGTTGGCTCATTGAAAGTCATCCAATAATCAACAAGTTCCCCGAAATTAACGGCTACTTGTTCCACATAACGCGAGAAATAAAAAGGGAATTTATTATTTTCAACTCCGCCTATTTCTTCTAGCCACAAGGGATTCGTAAAATGCCACAGCGTCACAAACGGCTCCATTCCCCGCGCGCGGATGGCTTCGATGACTTTCCGATAATGCTCGATTTCCCGCTCGTCGAATTTTCCTTCCTCTGGTTCGATTCGCGACCATTCGATGGAGATGCGAAAAGCGTTGAGACCGAGAGACTTGGCAATGTCCAAATCCGATTCGTAACGATTATAAAAATCGCAGGCTCGGCCGCAAATATAATTTTTCGGATCAAACATTTCCGGAAACTTTTCCTGCTGCCATTTTTGCCATTTGGTTTTTGCCTCCCCGGCGAGACGATCGGCGTTTTTCTTTTCCCATTCCGACCAGTCGTTCACGTTTCCGCCCTCGACCTGATAAGCGGAAGTCGCCGCGCCCCAAAGAAATCCATCAGGAAATTTTAGCTCTCCTTTATCTGCTTTCATACAAGTATTTTACCATATTAAATACAGCTAAGCGATTTTGTGCTATAATACAACAAAGCGAAAAATAACAAATAATTTTCAAACCAGTGGACCAGAAACAAAACACGAAAACGCAAACAGGCGAAAAAGCGGCTACTCCGCAAAAAAGCAATAACAAAGTCCTCTTTTGGATTCTGGGCGGGTGTTTGGTACTTTTCGTTATCACCGGTCTTGTGATCGGGGGAATCGCGTACTGGAGCTACAAAAAAGTAAAAAAAGAAATCAAAGAAAACAAGCCCAAGCTGGAGCAGTGGGAAAATCAAATGGAAAAAATAAAGGAGGATGTCGAGAACCAAAAAGAGCAAGTGCAGTCAACCTTTGAGGAAGAGCCGCAGGCCGTGCCGAGCGGGGGCGAAGCAGGCATGCTTCCGGCAAACAGCGAGAGACAAATGGGCCATATCAAAAAAATCTATGTCAAGGGCGGGAAAAATTATCTTGATATTGACTACATTCAGTGGCTTACCGGCGAGGCGGCTGAAAAGGCAATGCGCGAAGACGGGGAGTGTCCGAAAACCGGCGAGTGTGTCGTGCTCAATGATTATTATATCCGAAACGTGAATCCGCTCATTCGCGCTTTCGAAATTTCGCCGGATGTTGAAATTTTTATGCAAACTTACGGCGCCGGGGAGCCGGGAGGAGACATCAGTTGGAATCAGCAGATTTCATTCAATCAATTCCGGAGCATATTCGACACCAACCGCAAACCCCATCTCAAAAACGTGCCTTATATCGTCGAAATCCAAAACCAGACAATCATCAAAGTAACCGAGCAGTATGTTCCGTGATGTTTCCTCTGATTATTTTATGAGACCAATTCAAATTCTCATTATCGATCTTGGTTCGCAATATACTCTCGTCATCGGACGGATGCTTCGCGAGCTTGGATACCGCTCAGCGATTTTTTCGCCGAGAAAAGCTGAAAGCTGGCTAAAAAATAATAGACCGAAAGCAATCATATTATCAGGCGGGAGTGCGAGCGTGTATGAGGATGGTTCGCCCCGACCGCCGAAGAATATTCTCAAGGCCAGTACTCCAATTCTCGGAATTTGCTACGGAATGCAGTGGCTTGCCCACGTACAGAACGGCTCGGTCGTGCCGCATCAGGAGAATAAAGAATACGGAAAAACCATTGCCGGATTTGACACAAAAGAAAAATTATTCAGCGGCATAAAAAAGCAAAGTGTTGTCTGGGCCAGTCACGGGGATAGCGTCGAAAAAGTTCCCAAAGGCTATAAAATAATCGCTCGCTCGAAAGACACAAACACAGTTGCCGCGATGGCGAATCCGGAAAAAAGGATTTGGGGAGTTCAATTTCATCCCGAGGTGACCCACAGCGAGGAAGGAAAAGAGATTCTTTTAAATTTTCTGGGGAAAATATCCGGCTGTCAAAAGGACTGGAAACCGGCCGATATCATAAACGAAATTCGAAATAAAACAGCCGGCGCGGCAAAAGGAAAAAAGGCAATCATTGGTTTTAGCGGGGGAGTGGATTCAACGACGCTTTCCGCCGTTCTTTCTGCCGTTTTTCAGAAAAATCTTTTGGCGGTCTCGATCGATACGGGTGCGCTTCGAAGAAACGAATTGGAGGAAATCGCGGGCAACGCGAAATCAGCCGGAGTGAATCTCAAAATTGTGAAAGCCGCAGGCCGTTTTCAAAAAGTGATTGGCAAAAACACCCACTCGGAACTCAAAAGAAAAAGGTTTAAAAAATTATACGGGCGGATTCTTGAAGAGGAAGCCAAACGCTTCAAAGCTGATTTTATTATCCAGGGAAGTCTAGCTACCGATCTCATTGAATCCGGATCAGCCGGAAAAGCCGATCTTATTAAGTCTCATCACAACGTGGGATTGAATCTCAAAATCAAAGAACTGCATCCTTTCCGGAACTTGTTCAAATATGAAGTTCGCGAGCTGGCCCGGCAGTTGAGATTGCCCGATTCCATTTCCGGGCGGCAGCCCTTTCCCGGGCCGGGACTTTTTATTCGGGTGATTGGCGAACCGCCCAAAAAAGAAAAACTTGAAATTGTCCGCTGGGCGGATGGGGAAGTGACAGATATTTTGAAAAAATACAAGCTATATGACGATATCTCTCAGCTCATTGTGGCGCTCGACTGTCACCGGACGGTTGGCATCAAGGGCGACGGGCGAGTCTATGCTTATTCAGTTATTGTTCGGGCAGTGAAAACGATGGACTTTATGACTGCGCACGGTGTTCAGTTTCCAGCGCACATCAGAAAAGAAATTTCGAGTGTTGTTACGCGTCATCCGAGAATTGTCCGTGTATTTTTCGACGAAACCGACAAACCGCCGGCGACGACAGAGATGGAGTAAATTGAAGTGAAAACATTTGCCCAAAATCCGATTTTGTGCTAGAATAACATACAGATAGCTAAAGAAAGCGGGTGATGCCCGCTTTTGTTTTTTTTGATTATCTCTATAGCGGGGGAAATGCGTAAAAACCATTCTCACTTCTGGCTTAAGTTTTTTGAGATTATTTTGCTGATAATCGCTTTTTTGACGGCAATTTTTTTGATAATGGCCGGGACGGAACAATATTGGCGAAAACCGAGAGTAGAGGTGAAAGTAGAGAGCCGCTCGGAAATAGATCCCAACGATTCAGTGGTTTTTTCTTTCAATCAACCGGTTAAACCGTCTGAAGTGGAACCGGAGCTGAAACTTTTTCCGCAAGCCGATTTCAAATTGTGGTGGAATGAGAATAATACGGAGCTGGAAGTCAGACCTGCGAATTATTTTGAACCGGGTCGAAACTATACGCTGGAATTACCAGTGCCAGACGGTCTTTTCAGGACAAGAACAAAAATTCAAAAATTTGATTTCAAGGTTCAGGATTTTCCGCAAGTGATCCTTGTTGTTCCAAGCAAAGAAGAAAGAAGCATAAGCATAAACTCTGATTTCAAGATTACTTTCGATCATTCAGTCCATGATTTCAATACGGATTTTGTGATCGAGCCCCAAAAAGGATTTCGGTGGGAAAGCGATGAAGGAAAAGAAACTTTCCGCGTCTTTTCTCAAGATAAATTGGATTACGAAACAACGTATGAAATGAAGATCATGGCTCAACCCGCCTCAAATGGCTCCCCGGCGCCCGTCCGGGAAGTATTTTCCGGAACGTTTCAGACCGAAAAAAAGCCGGAGCCTAAAATAATAAGAAGCAATTCGGCTGTTATTCCGGAAGAAGAAGTGATTGATCATGAAGCAAGAGTTGCTGATGGAAGATACATTGACATCAACTTGTCGAAGCAGCACCTTTCCATGTTTGAGGAGAGCAGGAGGCTGGGAACATACCGGATTTCCACTGGCAAACGGGGAATGGCAACGCCGACGGGAAATTTCAAGATCTTAGCCAAGCGCGGGCGGGCCTGGTCGGCGAAATACAAACTCTATATGCCGTATTTTATGCAATTCACTGGAGTGGGACACGGCATTCATGAACTTCCCGAATGGCTGGGTGGCTACAAGGAGGGCGCGGCCCATCTTGGGATTCCGGTTTCGCACGGTTGCGTGCGGCTTGGAATCGGACCGGCGGAAAAGGTCTATAATTTTTCCGATATTGGAATTCCGGTAGTTGTTCATTATTAAATTTGGAATTATCATAAATTTTTGATATCATTACGTTAGTTGAAATAAAGTAAGAATGTGAAAGGAGGTGTAATATGGGCATAAAATCATCATCGGATATTTTCTTCATTATGTCGGTGGCGGCGGTTTTGATGGCCGTCATCAGCTGGGCCGTGGAATCGATGTGGCTGGCGTCGACGCAGTGGCTTTTGGTGGGGATTATGGTTGGTGTTTGGGGTTTGTATTTGCGCCTTCGCGACATGCATGAGGGAAGCGGAAAAAAGAAATGAAAAAGAAACTTGCTATTTTCGATATCGACGGAACAGTTTTTCGAAAGAATCTTCACTTTGAGCTGATTGATGAGCTTTCCTGGAGAAAAATTTTTAGCAAGCGTGCAAGGAGCGTGCTTGTTCGCGCTTATGCTGATTGGCTGGAGCATCGCGGCACATATGAAGATTATCGGAGAAAAATTGTTCGCATTTATGAAAAAGAGCTGAAAGGCTGTTCTCAAAAGGATGTTGTTGGCGCAAGTAAAAAAGTGGCCGATTTCAACAAAGATCGAACCTATATTTTCACCCGCGATCTCGTGAAAAAACTTCGCAAAGAAAATTATATGATTATTGCCATATCCGGCTCTCCCATTGAGATTGTGAAAGAATACAACAAGTATTTGAAATTCGATGAAGTATTCGGGTCGGTTTATGAAACCGACGGGAAAGGAACTTATACCGGGGAAACAATTTTTGAGCCGGTAAAGCATAAAGGACATCTGGTTGGCCAGTATATTTCCGAAAAGGGATTGACTCTCGAAGATTCTTATGGAGTGGGGGATACGGAGTCCGATGTTGGATTTCTGAAAATGGTCGCGCGTCCAATCGCTTTCAACCCAAATCTCAATTTGGAAAGAGTGGCGAGAAGAAACGGCTGGAAGATTATTGTCGAAAAAAAGGACGTGATTTATGATATAGGAAACTTTAAGATTATTGGCTCCGTACCAAGTCCTGCGAAATAAATTAGCACGAAAAAGGGATTTGGCGCTGGGTTAATTGAAAACAGATGCCCAAGATGTGGAACGTAGAAGAATTTTTTGAGTGGATAGTCAAGAAAACCATCTGGTTTTATCTGCCGTTTTATGCTATTTACCGACTGGGCAAAGAATTGTTTCAGGAAATTTTTTCAGCTGAAAAGAAATGAAAAGAGCGGGTTTTGCGAGAAGAATAATAAAGATCGTTTCCGGAATACCAAAAGAAAAAACCGGCTAGGCCGGTTTTTTGAGATTTTAGATTTCACTTTATTTCACAGACTCTACAAACTTCTTGAACTGCTCCGGCTGTTTCATCGCCATCTGACTCAAAACTTTTCGATCAATGGCGATTTTTTTATCGGTGAGTTTTTTGATGAAACTTGAGTATTTTTCCCCGTGTTCGCGAAGAGCGGCATTGAGACGAAGAATCCAGAGGCTTCTAAAAGTTCTTTTTTTATTTCTCCGGTCACGGTAAGCATATTTTCCGGCTTTAAGCAGAGCTTCTTTGGCGGCGCGATAATGCGATTTTCGGCGCCACATAAAACCCTTAGCCTGTTTCAAAACTTTTTTTCGTCGTTTTAATGCAATTTTTCCGCGTTTGATTCGCGACATATTTAGCTATAGGGTAAATTTCTCAAAATATTCTCCGCGTCAGTTTTGAAGACTTGAAAATCCCGTCTTTTAGAACGGGTGGTTTTTCCTGATTCGCGAGCGTTGAAATGATCTTGCCCGACGTCTCGGCGCATAACTTTCTTGCGGACGGTGACTTTCACGCGCTTGGCGACAGATTTTCGGGTTTTCATCTTAGGCATAATGGTGTGATGCTAATCTGCGAATAAATGCCTGCCCGAAATGCTTTGATTGTTATCGAAGTGATTACAAAATAACAAGCTAATA
>PFVO01000046.1:13709-19670 GCA_002790655.1 Candidatus Moranbacteria bacterium CG_4_9_14_3_um_filter_44_28
ATTTATACTTTGAATTATTTAATGGGTATAATTATCACATTGAATCCCCCCGGAAATTTTTTGGTCTCTTGTTCAACCTTGTTTGGAACGGAAATTGACTGAATAAAATTGTTCAGGTTTTCTCTGGCAAGCGGCTGGTGAGCTTTTTCTCTTCCTCTCAAGCGAATTTCAATTTTCACCTTGTTTCCCCCGGATAAAAATTTCTCGGCCCGCTTTCTTCGCACTTCAATGTCATGTTCGTCGGTTCGAAGTCCCAATCGTATTCCTTTCACCTCGGTCTTTTTTTGCTTGGCTTTCTGATGTTGTTCCTCTTTGGCTTTCTGGTATTGGTATTTTCCAAAGTCTATAATCTTCACAACCGGCGGACGGGCATTGGGGACAATCTCGACCAAGTCCAGCTCTCTTTCCTGAGCCATCTGCAAAGCCTCGTCCGTTGGGACAACCCCAACCTGCTTACCATTTTCATCAATGAGCCTTACCGGCGAAAGGCGGATATATTCGTTGATTCTGATTCGCGGTCCCCGGAATTTCGGCCGGGGACGGAAATATCTTCGTCTTATATGTTTTGTTTTACTAATTAGAATTGGAGATGATGGGAATTGAACCCATGTCCAAATTTGATTCCTTCAAAATATTCTACAAGCTTAGCCGGTTTATTTTGACTAACTTGTTAAGTATAAAACAGGCAAAACCTTAACAAGCCGTTCCCGATTTTTGTGTCATGAATTGCCTCGAGAAAAAATAATTCATCAATCCTAATATATGACACCGAGTGATCGCCTATTAGGAGTGAGCGACTCGATGGCTATCGCGAATTAGGCAATAGCGGAAGCGTAAGCAGGGGCAAATGCGTTGGCAAATGCTTGCTTAGCCTTTGAAAATAAGTTTGCACTTATAGTCGTTGATATAGAGTTTAACGAGATCAATATCATGCTCGACTTGCATATTTTGAGAGAACAAATTGTCGAAACCGTTCATCCCCGCCCGCATCGCTTTAGATAAAACGGTGCCGGCGGGACCGCCGTTTATGATTTCAAAGCTCTTGCAATTTTTCTATCACTTTCTCTTTTTCGTATTACTTCCCGCTTGTCATGTTTCTTTCTGCCCTTTCCTATGCCAAATTCCAGCTTCAAAAGACCTCGTTTAGTATACACCCGAATGGGCACAAGTGTCAACCCTTCAGCCCGGGATTTTCCTATTAAACGGGCAATTTCAGCTTTATGCAGGAGTAGTTTTCGTGGTTGAGTTGGGTCATAATTTTTTACCTCTCCTGCGTGCTTATATAAAGGAATATTGGCGTTGGTGAGATATAACTCATTTCCCTTTACTGTCACGAAACTTCCCTTGAGGCTGATGTGTCCTGTCTTCACCGACTTCACCTCAAATCCGTGCAAAACCAACCCGGCTTCATATTTGTCGGAAATGTCGTAGTCGTAATTGGCTCGTTTGTTCACTGCTAAAACGCTCATACTCTAATTAAAGCGGGAAATTGATTTTTAGGCAATAAAACTGCTATACTGAAAAATATGAAATCTCAAATTCAACAACTTATTCAACAAGCCATCAAATCCGCTTTTGGAATTGATTTTGATATTGATAAAATAAATGTTGATTATCCGCCGGAGGGGATAGGGGATTATTCGACAAATGTGGCGTTGCTCTTGGCAAAAGAAGTCGGGAAGAGTCCGATGGAAGTGGCGGAAGAACTTCGCAAAGGTTCAACCTTAGCAGTTGCTAAGGTTGAACCTTTGCTTGCGTTCGAAAAAATCGAAGTTGCCCTGCCCGGCTTTTTGAATTTTTATCTTTCGGAAAAATCAATTCAGCAAGCTGTATCTCAAATAAATAAATCAGAAAATAATTTTGGTAATTCAGAAATCGGGACTGGCAAGAAAATTCATCTCGATTTCGTATCGGCGAATCCGACCGGGCCGGTGCATATTGGAAACGCGCGAGGCGGTCCGCTGGGGGACACGCTTGCGAATGTTTTTGCGAAATGCGGGTATGAGCCGTATCGAGAATATTATGTGAACGATGCGGGCAAGCAGATCGATATTTTGGATCGTTCATTTGCGCCAGACGAACAAGCGCAATACAAAGGAGAATATATTGAACATTTAAGAAGTAGAATCGACGAAACGGATTCTAAGAAAGCGGGAGAACAAGCAGTAAAAATAATTTTGGAAGAGATCGTAAAGCCTTCGATGGAAAAATTCGGGATCAGGTTTGATAATTATTTCTCCGAAAAAGAACTGCAGGAAAGCGGCAAAGTGGATGAAGTGATGAATGTTTTGAGAGAGAAAGATTTTATTTACGAAAAAGACGGTGCGCTTTGGTTCAAATCTACTCAATTTGGCGATGATAAAGACAGAGTGGTTCAGAAATCCACCGGTGAAAAAACATATTTTGGATCGGACATTGCCTATCACAAGGAGAAATTAGATCGAGGATTTGATAAACTAATTGACATCTGGGGTGCCGATCACCACGGAGATATAGCGAGAATCAAGGGAGCGATGGAAGCGCTGGGGTGTAAAGATAAACTGGATGTAATTCTCACTCAATTTGTGCGAGTTCTGAAAGACGGAAAAGAAATGAAGATGTCGAAGCGCGCGGGAACTTATGTGAGCGTTGATGATTTGATTGACGAAGCCGGAAAAGACGCGACCAGATTTTTCTTTTTGATGCACAGCGCCGACACGCATATGACTTTTAATTTGGATCTTGCGAAAGAAAAAAGTGAGAAAAATCCCGTCTATTATGTCCAATACGCCCACGCGAGGATCGCGAGCATCTTGCGGAAAGCGGAAAAACTGAACCTAACACTCGATGTTAGGTGCGTCCTAACATTGAATGTTAGAGAGCGCGCGTTGATTTTCGAACTTCTGAAATTTCCAGATCTCGTCGAGGAAATTTCCCAAAATTACGCTGTTCACCATCTTCCGCAATATGCAATCGGGCTTGCGGATAAATTCCACTCGTTCTATGACGAATGCCGAGTGATTGATGAAGAGAATTTGGAATTAACGGCCGCGCGATTAGAGCTCGTAAAAGCGGTAAAAATAGTTCTGGCGGAGACTTTGAGGTTAATGAGGATTTCCGCTCCCGATAAAATGTGAAGGTCTTTACGAATTACGAATTGAGTACGAATATACGAATAAGTTATCGTTCGTACGTTCGTATATTTGTAAAGCGAAGCGTATTCGTAATTCGTAGATAATTTTATGAACGACTATTACAATAACAGTCCTAAGAAAATAATGTTTCTCGACATCGAGACTCTTCCCGCGCCGGAGCATATGCACGAAGTATTGCGGGAAATTCACGAATTTCGGAAGAAGAAAAAAAGAAGAAACGGGGAGAAATATTCGGTGAGCTTCGAGCAGTTTTTGGCCGGAACGGGGCTCGACGGGACTTTTGGGAAAATATTTTGCATCTCGTACGCAATTGATGATGGGATGGTGCATTGCATTTGCAGTGAAGACGAAAAGAAAATTTTGGAAAGCTTTTGGGAAGCGGCGGAGGACGTGGATTTGTTTGTCGGATTCAACGTGATGGATTTTGACTTGAAATATGTTGTCCAGAGGTCAATGGTGCACGGCGTGAGGCCGAGAACAAAAGTTCGCTTAAGCTTCGCCCGCTATCGGAGCGAACCGATTTATGACCTAATGCATGAGTGGAACCAGTGGAGCCAGCGGAGCGGAGTCTCGCTCGACGTGCTCGCGCGGGCCTTTGGAATTGAATCATCCAAAACCAAAATGGACGGCTCGGAAGTTTATTCCTATTACAAAAAGGGAAAAATCAGGGAAATCTGCGACTACTGCAACGCGGATGTGGAGGTAACGAGGAAAATTTATAGGAAAATGAATTTTGAGGGATGAAAAAATACTTCACCGTTTTCAAAACCAGCTGGGCGAATGAGCTGGAATGCCGGTGGATGATATTTTGATTGACGAAGTGGAGATTTCGGACGTCGTAAGAAAAATATTCAGCGATAATGCAAAAAACTGATCTCAAAAAAGTTACCCCTTACCTCTGGGAAATTCCGAAAAAACACTGGGACAAGATGAATGTTCCGGCGAGGGTTTATGCGGATGAAAAACTGCTTGAGAAAGTTTTTGAGGATCGGTCGATCGGGCAGTTGATTAACGTCGCGACGCTTCCAGGGATTCAAAAATGGGCTCTGGCAATGCCGGACATTCACGAAGGCTACGGATTTCCGATCGGGGGAGTGGCGGCTTTTGACTTGGATGAAGAAATTATTTCACCGGGCGGGGTGGGCTACGACATAAATTGCGGAGTGCGGCTTTTGAAATCGCAAATAACTTTCAAGGAGATTAAAGACAAAATATTACCGCTTGTGAATCAGATACAAAGAGACGTGCCATCGGGACTGGGGTCGCGGATGAGGGATAAATTGAATAATATTCAACTGAATCGTGTTTTGGAAAACGGAGTTAAGGAATTGGTCGGACAGGGAATTGGGGAAAAACTTGATTTTGAAAATTGCGAGGAATATGGTTCAATGAAAAACGCCGATCCGGAGAAAGTGAGCGAGCGGGCCAAAAATCGCGGAAAAGACGGGCTGGGAACATTAGGTTCGGGAAATCATTTTTTGGAAACGCAAAGAGTGGAAGAAATTTTCGATGAAGAAGTGGCGAAAAAGTTCGGATTATTTTTGGGGCAAGTGACAATTATGATCCATTGCGGTTCGCGGGGATTGGGTCATCAGGTGGCGACGGATTATATTCGGGAATTTTTGAAATATTCGCAGAAAAATAATATCCGGCTCGCTGACAGGGAATTGGTTTATGCTCCGATAGGAAGCAAAGAAGGAAAAAATTATCTGGGGGCGATGGCGGCGGCGGCCAATTTTGCCTGGGTCAATCGGCACACGATTTCCCACAATGTTCGCGGAGCTTGGAAAAGAATTTTGGGAGATAGCGGTGGAAAACTGGAATTACTCTATGATGTCGCCCACAATATGGCAAAATTCGAGGAGCACGGGGTAAACAAGGAAAAAAAATGCTTTGCGTCCATCGAAAAGGAGCCACAAGAGCTTTTCCGGCGGGAAGAAAAGAATTGCCGGAACATTTCAGGAACATCGGCCAGCCGGTCATTATTCCCGGTACTATGGGAACGGCTTCTTATGTTCTCGTCGGCGCTCAAGAAGCAATGAATCAAACTTTTGGAAGCGTTTGCCACGGAGCGGGACGTATCATGAGCCGAAAAAAAGCTAAAAAAATTGTAGATATAGGACAATTGCGAAAAGAGTTAGAACAAAAGGGCATTGTAATTCGGGTTGCCTCGCGAGGAGAACTTGGCGAAGAAGCGCCGATTGCTTATAAGGATATTGATAATGTGGTAAATGTCGTCCATGAAGCCGACCTCGCGCAAAAAGTTGCAAGACTCCGGCCGTTGGGAGTGGTGAAAGGATAGAAAAGTTCAAAATTTAGAGCGTAAAGTTCAAAATCCTGGTGTCGCTTGCCTTACTGGCGAAGCGGGCTTCGCGATATTTTTTGTTTTATATAAGCCTAAATATACTGTTATTCACAAAATAGCGATTGACACTGACAGAGGAATAGTGATATAGTGATATTGTTAGTAGCTGGTATATTGTATTTAGTATTTCGTATAGCTTTTTTAATAAAAAAATATTAGATACCAAATACTAGATACTAAATACTTAATACCAAAAAAACTATGCAAAACTTAACAGACAAGCAAAGTTTAATTTTGGAAACTATCAGGGAAATAACCGATGGCGGACAGGGGAATCCGACAACCTATAAAATCAGCAAATATCTTCAAAAAAAGGGAATGAAATACGAGTCAGTGAAAAGCGTCGCGCAGGTGGTTGAGGCTCTCGAGAAAAAAGATCTGCTGAAGCGTGATGTTTTTAGGAAGCTATATCTCGTTGAAAATGAAAATCTCCCGGCCGGCCTCGAAGGAGCTCTTCGGATT
>PFVO01000033.1 GCA_002790655.1 Candidatus Moranbacteria bacterium CG_4_9_14_3_um_filter_44_28
ACAATCAGATAAATTTGTCAATAACAAGAAAAGGAAACGTTGTTGGTCGGACAAAATGGAAAGAAAATAATTCTCTTTCCCGTATCTTGCTTTTCAAAATTGACCAAATTTTGCGTCGCCGCAGAATAAGACTTGACAAAATTTCCGGCTTTGAGATAATAAGTGACGTGCCGGAAAAATGGACTTCCTGCCGGATTGCCGAGATTACGCTGAAGAGCTTGGTACTTGCAAAGAAAAATCCCCTGTGATATCATCAAAATTACTTGAATTCAACTTTTGGGGGAATTGAATAACAAACAAGAGTTAAACTAAATACGTTTTAATAAACCACTGCCGTTATCCCAAACTTCCAAGAAATTTCGCGAAGCGGGAAAGGGAAGTGGAGTGTCTTTTATGTCGCAAGAGGCGAAAACTCTTGGGGTGAAAGAGTCTTTTAGCCCGCAATCCTCTTTGAGCAAGAGGATATTTTTCAAGCATCTTCCAATGGTTTCGCTTCCAAACCTTATTGAAGCGCAGACCACTTCTTATCAATGGTTCGTAAAAGAAGGTCTTAAGGAGCTTCTTGACGAGGTAAATCCGATCAAGGATTTTACCGGAAAAGACCTTGAACTCACTTTTGGGGAATATTATCTGGATGAACCCAAATATGACGAAAAAACTTCAAAAGCGAAAAATATTTCCTTTGAAGCTCCTCTTCGATCAAAAGTAAAGCTGCTCAACAAGCAAACCGGCGAAGTGAAGGAGCAGGAAGTGTATTTGGGCGATATGCCCCTTATGACGGAAAGGGGAACTTTCATAATAAACGGAGTTGAACGAGTAGTTGTCAGTCAGCTCATTCGCAGTCCGGGAGTGTTTTTTACTATGGAATACCAAAAAGGCCGCCGGCTGTTCGGAGCCAAAATTATTCCCAATCGGGGAGCCTGGCTTGAAATGGAAACGGATTTTGACGGAGTCATTTGGGTGAAAATTGATCGGAAGAGAAAGGTGGCCATCACTTCGCTTTTGCGGGCTTTTGGAATTGCGAGCGACGAAGAACTTCTCAAGACTTTCTCTGATGTAAATACGGGAGAAATAAATTATATCGAGGCCACTATTGAAAAGGACGCGGCGAAAAATCAGGGCGAGAGTTTTCTGGAAGTCTATAAAAGAATCCGGCCGGGAGATCTGGCCTCGAAGGAAAACGCAAAACAGATGATCGAGGCTATGTTTTTCAATTTTGACCGCTATGATTTCGGAAAAGTCGGCCGCTACCGCTTAAATCAAAGACTTGAAATTGATTGTCCAAATGACGAAAAACACAGAATTTTGCGCCCGGAAGATCTTATTTTGATTATCAAAGAAATTATCCGTCTTAATAATGATCCGATGGCGATACCGGATGACATTGATCATCTGGGAAATAGGCGCGTACGCTGTATTGGTGAACTAGTGCAGAACAAATTCCGGGCGGGACTGGCGAGACTGGTGCGCAATATCAAAGACCGGATGAGTACCTGCGATCTGGCAACGGTCGTGCCGGGGCAGCTCATCAATTCCCGGCCGGTAGCTGCCGCCGTTAAGGAATTTTTTGCTTCCTCGCAGCTTTCCCAATTTATGGATCAGGTAAATCCCCTGGCGGAACTGGAACACAAAAGGAGGCTCTCGGCTATGGGACCGGGGGGACTCACAAGGGAACGGGCCGGCTTTGAAGTCCGCGACGTTCACCAGTCCCATTACGGACGGATTTGTCCGGTGCAGACTCCGGAAGGACCAAACATCGGACTGGTAAATCATCTGGCTTGTTATGCCCGAATAAATGAATACGGATTTATCGAGACTCCTTATCGAAAGGTAGTATTGAAAAACGGAAAACCCTTTGTGACGAAAGAAATAGAATATCTCAACGCTACGGTTGAGGACAGAAAAGTTATTGCTCACGCTGATGTGGAACAGGACGAGGAAGGTTTTATTCTTGAGGAAAAAGTGGAAGCGCGCGTCAAGGGCAAGCCCTCTATGATTGAGGCAGAAAAAATTGATTTCATTGATGTTTCTGCCAAGCAGTGTATATCTGTCGCAACGGCGCTTATTCCGTTTCTGGAGCACGATGATGCTCACCGGGCGCTGATGGGATCAAATATGCAGCGCCAGGCAGTTTCTTGTGTTATGCCCCAGGCTCCGCTGGTGGGAACAGGACTCGAGGATAAAGCGGCGGCTGATTCGGGGCAAGTGGTTTTGGCTCAAAAAGACGGGGAAGTGATTGAGGTTGATTCCGATCACATCACGGTCAAATCGGAAAATTCCGCTGGGAAGCCAGAGAAAAAGGTTTACGCTCTTCAAAGTTTTGAGCGCTCGAACGCTTTCACTTGCATGAATCAAATTCCAAGGGTTGCCAAGGGAGACAAGGTAAAAAAAAGTCAGCTTCTGGCAGACGGCGCCTCGACTGACAACGGCGAACTGGCCTTGGGTCAAAATGTTCTGGTGGCTCTGATGCCCTGGGAAGGCGCCAACTTTGAAGACGCGATAATCATTTCGGAAAAACTTCTTCGGGACGACCGCTACACCTCAATTCACATCGAGGATTTTTCCGTTGATGTTCGTGATACAAAGCTTGGCCCCGAAGTTATCACTCGCGATATTCCCAATATCGGAGAGGAGCGTCTCAAAAATCTTGACGATACAGGAATAATCCACATTGGAGCGGAAGTTTCTTCGTGCGACATATTGGTTGGAAAAATTTCTCCCAAAGGGGAGGGCGATCTCACGCCGGAAGAGCGACTTCTGCGGGCAATCTTTGGAGAAAAGTCAAAGGACGTAAAGGATACTTCGCTTTATCTTCCTCATGGCGAACACGGAAAGGTGGTTGATATAAAGATATTTTCCCGCGAACAGGGCGATAAGCTGCCGGCGGGAGTGATTCAGCAAATTCAGATAAGTGTAGCCCAGCTTCGGAAAATTGCAGTGGGGGACAAACTTGCCGGGCGTCATGGAAACAAGGGTGTTATTTCAAAAATCGCCGCGGTCGAAGACATGCCGTTTCTGCCCGACGGAACCCCAGTTGATATCATTTTGAATCCTTTGGGAGTAGCCTCCCGAATGAACATCGGACAAATTCTGGAAGCCCATCTCGGCTGGGCGGCGGCACAGCTCGGCTATAAAGTGGCCAGCCCTTCTCTGGCTGGAATAAAAGAAGTCGACATAAAAAAGGAACTCAAGAAGGCCGGCCTTTCAGAGGATGGAAAATTAAGGCTCATAAACGGCAAGACCGGTGAATTTTTTGACGAAAAAACACTGGTTGGTTTTATGTACATCATGAAACTCAACCATTTAGTGGAAGACAAAATCCATATGCGCTCGATTGGACCCTATTCTCTCATCACCCAGCAGCCGCTGGGCGGCAAAGCTCAATTTGGCGGACAGCGCTTTGGAGAAATGGAGGTTTGGGCGCTGGAAGGTTACGGGAGCGCTTATACTCTTCAGGAGATGCTGACGATAAAGTCAGATGATGTTTTGGGACGCTCGAAGGCTTATGAGTCGATAATCAAGGGTGAGCAGATCAGGAATCCAAACGTGCCAGCTTCTTTCAACGTTTTAGTGAGCGAACTTAAGGGACTTTGCCTTAATATCGAGCTGGCAGAGGAGAAGGGAGAAAAACCGGAAGAAGAAAAGGGCGGAGAAAAAAAGAATATTTCGTAATTGGCAAGTTCGCGGTTAGCAATTGGGATTTTTGTAAATTTTATTCAAGTTGCAAATTATAATATGTTTCAATCATCTAATGCTAAACTAAACGACTTTAAATCCATCCGCCTGCGACTGGCCAGTCCGGAGGATATTTTGAATTGGTCGCATGGGGAAGTAACAAAGCCGGAGACTATCAACTATCGCACCCAGCGCTATGAGCGCGACGGTCTTTTTTGCGAGAAAATATTCGGTCCGGCCAAAGACTGGGAATGTTATTGCGGGAAATACAAAAAAATCCGCTACAAGGGAATAATTTGCGATAAATGCGGCGTGGAAATAACCCGCTCGATAGTCCGCCGGGAAAGAATGGGGCATATCAAACTTGCCGTTCCTGTCTCCCATATCTGGTTTTTGCGCGGCGTGCCTTCAAAAATTGGTCTGGCTCTCGGTATGTCCACCCAGGATCTTGAAAAGGTGGTTTACTTTGCGAGTTACGTTGTAATGGAAGTAAATGAGGAAGCCCGTCGGGAAGCGCTGCAGAGGCTTGATTCCGAGCTTAAGAGCAAACAGAAAAAAGCCAAGAGCGGAGAAGGGGAAGAGTCCATTTCGGATTTGAAAGATGTCTATCAGGTCAGCCGGGAGGAACTCAAAAGTCTCAAAAAATTTCAAATTCTCTCCGAGGTTGAATATTTCAATCTTTCCATGAAATACGCCCATGTCTTTCGGGCCGGCATTGGAGCAGAAGCTGTCCGGAAACTCCTCGAGGAAATGGATTTCGATGAGGAGATAGGTCGAATTAAAAAACACCTTCAGGACGACAAAAGTTCCGACAAAAGGCGTCTTCTCAAAAGACTAAAGCTGTTTCAGGGTATGAGGCAGTCGGGAATACGTCCGGAGTGGATGTTTCCGACGGCTATACCGGTTATTCCTCCGGATCTTCGTCCGATGGTTCAGCTTGACGGAGGACGGTTTGCCACCTCGGATCTCAATGATCTCTACCGGCGAATTATCAACCGCAACAATCGTCTCAAAAAACTAATCGAAATTGGAGCGCCGGAAGTGATTGCGCGAAATGAAAAAAGAATGCTTCAAGAGGCGGTAGATGCTTTGTTTGATAATAGCGCTCGCCGCGGCCAGACGTCAGTTGCCGCATCAACCGGTCAGAGAAGAGCTTTGCGGTCTTTGGCGGATATGCTCAAGGGAAAAAAGGGGCGTTTTCGGCAGAATCTTCTTGGCAAGCGGGTTGATTATTCCGGACGAAGCGTAATCGTAGTCGGTTCCCAGCTAAGATTGCGCCAGTGCGGTCTTCCCAAGAAAATGGCGCTCGAGCTTTTCAAACCTTTTATTATTAACAAGCTAATTGAGGGAGAACACGCGCACAATGTCCGGAGCGCCGGCAAAATGGTTGAATTTGAAACCGAGGAAGCCTATAAAATGCTTGACGAAATAATCGAACATCATTACGTGCTTCTCAATCGCGCCCCGACTCTTCACCGATTGAGCATTCAGGCTTTTCAGCCGGTTCTTATCGAGGGAAAAGCGATTCAAATTCATCCAATGGTCTGCGCCGCCTTCAACGCCGACTTCGATGGAGATCAAATGGCCGTTCATGTTCCTCTCACGGCTGAAGCAAGGCGTGAAGCCAGCGACATAATGCTTTCTTCGCAGAATCTCCTGAAGCCCGCTAGCGGAGAGCCGATCACCATTCCCTCCCAGGATATGGTTTTGGGCTGTTATTATATGACTCATATTCTCAAGGAGCTCAAAGGGGAAGGGAAGATTTTTTCCGGAGGGGAGGAAGCAATAATGGCTTATCATTTTGAGAAAGCAGATCTGCGAGCGAAGGTAAAGGTGAAAGTAGATGATGAAATTGTTGAAACTTCTCCGGGAAGAGTTCTTTTCAATCAGATAATTCCAGAGGAATTGGGATTCGTCAATCAGGAAATGGATAAAGGAAAACTTCGCGAGATTGTGGGCCGATGTTTGGAAACAGTTGGTCCGGAAAGAACAGCCAGATTCGTTGATGATCTCAAAAATTTGTCGTTCGCGATTGTAACTCGTTCAGGAATGAGCTGGGGAATGAATGATTTGATTGTGCCTGCTAAAAAAGAAGGGATACTCCGGGAAGCAGAAAAAAGAGTCGAAATGATTGACAAGCAATTTGAAATGGGCCTTCTTACTATTCAGGAAAGAAAAAACCGGGTTATTGAAATTTGGAACGAAGCCAAAAACAAAATAACGTACGCCGTTCGCGAATCTTTGGACAAGGAAGGACCGGTTTATTCGATGGTCTATTCAAAGGCCCGCGGGACGGAAGCGGTAATTGTTCAGATGACGGGAATGAAAGGATTGGTGGCGGGGCCAACGGGAGAGACTATTGAGCTTCCGGTGAAGTCCTCATTCAAGGAAGGCTTCAATGTGCTGGAATATTTTATTTCCACCCACGGTGCCAGAAAAGGTATGGCCGACACCGCCCTTCGCACGGCAACCGCCGGTTATCTCACCAGACGCCTCGTGGATGTCGCTCAAGATGTGGTTGTTCGGAAGCAGGACTGCAAAGATAAAGAGGGAACTTATCTCTATCGGGAAGATTCTGATGTGGTCAGCATAAGTTTTGCTTCGCGCCTGCGAGGCCGGGTTTTGGTTGAGGATGTGAAGGATTCTGCAACCGGCAGAGTTGTTGCTAAAAAAGGAGAAATGGTATCCAAAGACAAGGCTCTGGAAATCGAGAAAAAAGGCATTGACAAGGTAAAGATCCGGTCGGTGGTAACCTGTAAGGCCAGACGCGGAATCTGCCAGACATGTTACGGGCTTGATTTGGGGAGAAACGAACTGGTGCAAATCGGCCAGGCGGTTGGCATTGTTGCCGCCCAGGCCATTGGCGAACCGGGAACCCAGCTCACGATGAGAACTTTCCACATTGGCGGCGTGGCCGGAACTGATATCACCCAAGGTCTTCCCCGGGTTGATGAAATTTTCGAAGCCCGTCTGCCAAAAGGAGAGGCGGCTGTTTCTGAGATTGACGGAAAAGTTGTGGAGATAAAAGAAACCGAGAAAGAAAAGATAGTGAGAATTGAGCAGGAAGGACCAAAGAAAAAGAAAGAGATCAGAGAATATATAGTTCCGGGAGTAATGAATCTCAATGTGAAAGAAGGAGAGCTGACTGCGCGGGGGCAAATCTTGAGTGAAGGTCACATTGATCTCAAAAAACTTTTCAAGATCGAGGGGCGTGATGCTATTCACCGCTATATTATTAAAGAGGTTCAGGAAATTTATTCGGCTCAAGGAGAAGGAATTAATGACAAGCATATCGAGATTATCATTCGCCAGATGCTTTCCCGGGTCCGGATTCTTGATCCGGGCGATACCGATCTTCTGCCGGGGGATATTGTTGAAGAAGTTCAGTTTTTGGAAGCCAATGAAGAGGCCAAAAAACAGAAAAAGAGCGTCGCAGTTGCCGAAAGACTCTTGCTTGGCATATCCAAAGTGGCTCTTTCCACGGAAAGCTTTTTGTCCGCGGCTTCCTTTCAGGAAACTGCCAAGGTTCTCATAAACGCCGCCGTGACCGGAAAAGAGGACAAACTGCGCGGCCTCAAGGAAAATGTTATCATCGGAAAACTGATTCCGGCCGGAACGGGATTTCGGGGATAAAAAGGTTAAAAAGTTCGGCTTTAAAAGCGAAAGAATTTATTCTTTCGCTTTTAAAGCCGAACTTTGAAGAGCGCCAAACAACTATAAATGCAGTTTTCTAGAATTAAGGAAAAATTTTTGCCTTTTTTGATTTTCACAAAGGAAAATCTTCGTGCTTTTGAGAAAAAGGAGGAAACGGCTAGCGCCGGCATCAGATATTGGATGAAAAGCGGAAAAATTATCCAGCTGAAAAAAGGTTTATATGTGCTAAAAGAACGCTGGGAAAAGGAAAGCCAAAAAGATGCCTATCTGGAATATATTGCCGGCAAAATGCTGGAGCCGTCTTATCTTTCCTTTGAGTACGTGCTTTCGAAATACGGCATTTTGAGCGAGCCGGTTTCGGCGCTTACCTCCGCGACGGCGAAAACAAGCCGGGAGTTTTCCAACGCTCTCGGATCATTCAGATATTATACTTTGGCGCCAGAGCTCTTTTGCGGATATGAGGCGAAAGAAAAAAACGGCTTTCCCGTCCTTGAAGCTTCTAAAGCGAAAGCCCTTTTTGATTTTTTGTATATACGCTTCCTGAAGCAAAAGCCGATTACCGCGAAAGCAGTGGAAGACCTTCGTATTAATTGGGAAAATATCAGCCGGAAAGAATTTGAGCGGGCGGAATCGTATTTGAAATTCACAAAAAACAAGCGGGTTAGGGATATATTTAAAATTATAAAAAGCCGATATTATGCTAAAAGAATTTCTTAGAAAGATAGTGCTCGAGAAAAGAGCGGCTGGCGTCCCCGATTTTGTCATTCGCAATTTTCTGAAAGAATATCTGCAGTATCCGGTCTTGGAATTTTTGTATGGCGATCCCCAGTACAAAAATTTCATTTTCACCGGCGGATCATGCCTACGGATTTGTTTTGGAGCGCCAAGGCTTTCGGAAGATTTGGATTTTGATCTCTCCGAGAAGGATTTCAAGAAGTTTGATCTTGCGAAACTGGGTCAAGAGGCAAAAGATTATTTTGAGAAAAAATATCTTTTGAAAATAGAAACGTGCCAGCAGGGAAAACAGAGACTATATTTGAAATTTCCCGTTCTCAAAGAATTGGGCCTCACCAAAGAAAACGAGAGCGACTTGCTTTTCGTAAAAATCGAAACCAGTCTGTCACCTTTCAAAAATCCCGGAACAGAGATCACGCCTCTTTCGAAATACGGTTTCAATTTCGTGGCGATAAATTATACTCTTTCATATCTTATGACCGGAAAACTTTACGCCATTTTTTCAAGAGAGTGGTTTGAGGGAAAAGAAAATGAAATCGACATCAAAGGCTGCGATTTCTATGATCTTTTCTGGTATTTTCAAAACGGTGTTTTGCCGGACTGGAAAAATCTCAAAAAACTAACCGGCATTTCCGGAGAAGGGCAACTTAAAAAAGAACTCAAAAAAAGAATCAAGGCGAAAGTGACGCCGCAAAAACTTTCTTATGACCTCAAAAACTTTTTTCCCGACCAAAATTTCGTTTCCGGCTTCTGCAAAAATTACGGGAAGATTATGGAAAAGTATATTTAGCTCCCGATATTATTCTTAATTCAGATGAATTCGGCTTAAAGAAAAATTCCCTAGAGGGAATTTTTCTTTTGAAAACTTGCTACAACTAGTTGTAGCAAGTTCATATCTTTTCCAGCACATAATATAAATTCTCGTCGCTTTTTCAGGCTTAAAAATTTTCCGTCAAGGTTCAGCCTTAGTGAAGTTACTAAAATTTGAGGTCAATCTTGTTTGTTTGATTTTCTTCAATATCAATTGCTTCTGCTTCCTTATAATAATTTTCCACCAGACCTTGCGGGAGATTGGGGATTTTTCCCCGTAGTAATTCTTTGACCGTTATAATTTGAATTCTGGGAAATTCAATTTTGCCGGTGAGCGGAGTGGAAAAACTTCCCGCGTTAACTGCTTCGCTCGTCATAGGCTTTGTTGGCTCTTCGAGAGTAATGAATATTCCGGCTTCAGCCTTTTCTCTTTCCACATCTCCTTTGAGTGTCGCTATCTGGCTTCTTTGCACGCTTCCTCCTTTTACTTGAACAATGGCTTTTCCGTACTCCCATTTTCCTTTTCCGTTCCTATTTCCATTTCCATTGCCGTTTGCCATATTTTTGTGAAAATATATTACTCCGTCAATGCCCTTATCGGCTCCCCGCATTTTATCCCTGCTTTTACTTTGAGAGGGAATGGCATTAACCAAATCAAGCGCCCAGTATTCAAATTCAAACGGATCCTTTTTGAATAATTCTTTCGCGCCGGATAAATCTGTTGGCAAACCGTCGGTATAAATCTGTTTTTTTCCTATCCCAAGCCGGTTTCTTAGACGATATTTTATCAGGTTAATGGCCAAACTTGTAATATCTACTCCGACCCATTTTCTTTTTAGCTTTTCCGCTACTGCAACGGTTGTGCCGCATCCGCAGAAAGGATCCAGTATCCAATCTCCCTCGTTCGATGAGGCTTTTATTATTTTTTCTAAAAGTGCTTCCGGTTTCTGAGTGGGATATCCAAGCCGTTCCTTTGCTGAAGGAGGAATAAATGGTATTTGCCAAACATCATTCTCTGGAACACCCTCTTCTTTAGTTTTCTTTACAAGATACTTTTCTTCTCCTTTAAATCTATGCAGTGTATGTTCTTTTCTTTTAAGAGAGCCCTCTGTATATGGAATATAAGGCTGATTCCATATGTAGTTATCGCTCTTTGAATAAAAAAATATTATGTCGTGCAGCCTTTGAAATTTTTTTGCTTTTGCTGTCCATCTTCTATAATGCCATATGATTTCATTCCTGAAGTTTTTCTTTCCAAAGACAACATCCAAAACTATTTTTAAATAATGACTGGCTGTTGGGTCGCAATGAAGATAAAGGCTTCCCGTTTTTTTCAAAACGCGATGCAATTCAATCAGCCTGACCGTCATCATAACGAGATATGCCAGCACGTCGTTGTGCCCCAGTATTTTTTCAAGCGCCAGCATCAGCTTGGCGATATTGTCGTTTGTTTTTGTGACCAGATGGTCGAAAGTATGTTTTGATTCACGCGACCAATGCCATGAATCTTCGAAAGCGTGAACCTGTGCCGGGCTGTCCTGCAAGCCTTCTTTAAAAAGCACGTTATAATCGCGGCTGGAATTAAAAGGCGGATCGAGGTATATCAAATCGAAACTCTCGCTCGGAATTTTCTTGCGCAAGATTTCCAAATTATCGCCGAAAAATAGGGTACGATTTTTCATGATCTCGAAAACTTAGATTTTAATTTAGTAAAGCTTAAATCCTTCCCATATAATACGCCCATTTTTGCCTTTCGTCAAAGAGAAATATTCAAGTTTGTATTGAGATTGGCGTTCGCTGGAAATTTCCTGAATAGTGTGCTAAAATAAGCAAGTAATCAGCTTCGAAAACCAAATGGGCCGAAGAAAAAAGAAAAAAGATAAAGAAAACTGGAACGGGAACGGGCGAAGGAGAAGGTCGAAAATCAGCATGGACACAAAACGCTCTATCATCGCGGTGCTTTTGATCGCGCTGGCGATTTTGAGCGTGTTTAGTTTGTTCGGCGGAGCGGGCGCGTTTGGAACATATCTCAATAAAATTCTCGCCCTTGCTTTTGGCGCGGGAAGATTTTTACTTCCGCTTCTTCTGGCGATTGTCGGCTTTATGTATTTCCGCCGCGGCACGGAATCGTATTATGTTTTCGTGACGGCTGGGTTCATTTTGTTCTTCGCGAGTGTTCTTGGAATCATTCATATTTTCCACCCGCTTTTAAAAATGCTTGAAATTGCCAAAAGCGGGCAGGGAGGCGGATTTTTGGGAACGGCGGCGGCTTACCCGGTTCTGCACCTTTTCGGGTTTTGGGCCGGCTTGGTGGTGCTTCTTGCGATTGCTCTTGCGTCCCTCCTTCTGGCGCTCAACGTTCCGTTTCGGGCGCTTGTTAAGCCGGTTGAATGGATAAAGGAAAAAGAAGATGAAGCGGAAGATGAAAGAGGCGAGGAGGGGAGAGAGGAACCAAAGATTACCATAGAGGAAAAGCCGTCAGCGGCGGCAAGAATCAGCGAAATGCTGAAAAGAAGACCGGAAAAAATCGTTCCCGAAAAAGGAATGCCAGTTTCGGAAAGGCAAAGAATGATCGCCGGATGGAAATTGCCTCCCCTTAATCTTCTGGAGCGGACAACCGGCACGGCCAAAGCCGGCGATATTGAAGCCAATGCCAAAATAATTCAAAAAACCCTCAAGAATTTCGGAATTGATGTTGAGATCGGGGAAATCAGCGTTGGTCCGTCAGTGACGCAATATTGTTTCAAGCCGGCAGCCGGAGTCAAACTCTCGAAAATCACCACTCTCAACAATGATTTGTCTTTGGCGCTCGCCCAGCACCCGATCCGAATCGAGGCTCCCATTCCGCAAAAATCGCTCATCGGGATTGAAGTGCCCAACAAAGTTCCGACTCTGGTGAGGCTTCGGGATATTTTAGAAAGTACTGATTTTTCTGAAAGAAAATCGAATCTGACTGTCGCTTTGGGCCAGGACGTGGCGGGAAATTATATTCTCAGCGACGTCTCCACGATGCCTCACCTTATGATTGCCGGCGCGACCGGAACAGGGAAGAGCATTTGCATCAACACAATTATAACCTCGCTTCTTTATCAAAACTCCCCGGATGATCTGAAATTTATTCTCATCGATCCCAAGCGCGTCGAGCTCACCGCTTTCAACGGCATTCCGCATCTCTTGACACCAACGGTAGTTGATAACGGCAAAGTGGCCAACGCGCTCAAGTGGGTGATTGGACAAATGGAGGAACGTTACAAAATGCTTCAGGATTCGGGATCAAGAAATATATTTTCCTATAACGAAAAAATAAAAGGAGGCCGGAAGAAGGAAATCGTGGACGAGGAAACAGGTGAAATTACCGATAAAGAAGAAAAGCGCCTGCCGTTCATCGTTATCATTATTGACGAACTCGCAGACATTATGGCGAGCCATGCCAAAGAAGTGGAGGCGGCCATTGTCCGAATTGCCCAGATGGCGCGGGCGGTGGGGATTCATCTTATCGTTTCCACCCAGCGCCCGTCAGTGGAAGTTCTCACCGGACTTATCAAAGCCAATATCACGACGAGGATTGCTTTTCAGGTGGCCACCCAAATAGATTCGCGAACCATTCTTGATATGGCGGGATCGGAAAAGCTTTTGGGAAACGGAGATATGCTTTATCTCTCCGCCCGCTCGCCCAAACCAAAAAGAATTCAGGGAGTATTTGTTTCCGAATCGGAAGTAAGAAGGGTTGTGAAATCAATCAGGTCCCAGCTCAAAGAAGAGGTTGAATACGATGAAGGGGTTACCGCGCCGCAAAAATTGAGTTTTGGCGCGAAAGGGTTGGCTTTTTTCGGCGGCGGAGGCGAGGGAGAGGACGAATTGTACGAAGAAGCCGAAGAAACAATCATGAGAGCGGGAAAAGCTTCGGCCTCGCTTCTTCAGAGAAGGCTCCGGGTGGGATATGCCCGGGCGGCGCGGCTTCTGGATATTCTCGAGGCGAACGGCGTCATTGGCCCGGCCGACGGTTCCAAACCGAGAGAAGTTTTGATCGAGAGCGGCAGGCGGGATATCGGGCAAAGCGAAGTCGGCTATGAAGACGAGCCCAAAGACCAAAAAACACGGGAGCGTTGGCAAATGTGATTTTTGGGAGTATAGTATAGTGTAAGAATTCCGAGGACTAACGGCAAGGCAGAAAGAGTAATCAGAACTTTGCTGGATATGTGGTACAAAAAGACGGAATTCAAGAGCAGGGTTCACAGAAAACAGGAACTAATCAGAAAGAACTGTAAACAACGCGACTATTTCTTACAGCTAATTTGTTATCAATTTTCTTCCAGAAGATTGATAAGACCCAAAACTAATTAGGTCGAAAAAATAAACAAGATGAGGAGGGCAATCGTTTATTTATCTTTTTCACTTTTTTGTTTTTGCGTCTTTTTTGCGCGTATTTCCCATGCCGCCGGTCCGACAAAAATCTCCTATTTCGTCGATACTCCGAGCACCTGGACGAAAGAAGACAGTCCCTATCTCGTGCAAAATCATGTTGTTGTGAGAGCTCCGCTCACTATTGAACCCGGGACGGTTGTGAAATTCAGCAGCGGCAATCCTGCCGATCTGACTCTTCAAAATGATTTTTATGTCAAAGGAACGCGGGAAGAACCCGTTGTTTTTACTTCAATCCGTGACGACTCGTATATGGGCGACAATGATGATGACCACGGCTACTATAAGCCCCGCGTGGGGGATTGGATTGGACTGAACTTCAACCCCTATCAAGATTATGCCCTTAAAATTGAGCATGCAAAGATAATGTATTCCGCTTTTGGAATATCCATCTATTCATCCAACAATCACTACAAGAACCGCACCGTAAAAAACTGCGAAATGAAAAACAACGGCTATGGAATTCTCGTCAATAACGCCGAACCGGTGATTGAAAACAATCTCATCGCAAACAATCAATTCGGCATAGGAGTGAACGCTTCTTCAAAAGTTACGAAAATAAGCAACAATTCCATATTCGACAATGAATTTGGAGCTATCGGTTCAAAC
>PFVO01000040.1 GCA_002790655.1 Candidatus Moranbacteria bacterium CG_4_9_14_3_um_filter_44_28
ATGTCGGCCTTTCCGTTTCACGCGTGGGAAGTGCCGCTCAAATCAAAGCCATGAAAAAGGTAGCCGGGAAATTGCGGCTGGATCTGGCTCAATTCCGGGAGCTGGAAGCCTTTGCCCAATTTGGCTCCGATCTTGATGAGGCGACGCGCAAGCAAATCGAACGCGGCCGGCGGACGGTAGAGGTTTTGAAGCAGGATCAGTATGTTCCCATGCTGGTTGCCGAGCAGGTGGCAATTTTGTACGCGCTAACCAACGGATATCTCGACGACATCCCGGTGGAAAAAGTGCAAAAATGGGAAGAAGAATTTCATAAATTTATGAAAGAAATGAAGAGCGATGTTTTGAAATTAATCGCGGAGAAAAGAGAATTGGCGGAAGCAGTTGAGAGAAAACTTAAAAAAGCGATTGAGGAGTATAAGGAAGTTTACGGGGCTTCCTAAAGTTGAACTTTAGGAGCTCCTAAAGTTCAACTTTAGGAAATGGCTCGAGGATCTTGCGAAATCAGGCGCCGAATAAAATCGGTGAATAACACAAAAAAAATCACCCGCGCCATGGAAATGGTGGCCGCTTCGAAGATGCGCCGGGCGGTGGCGGCGGTTTTGGCGATTCGTCCTTATGCCCACAGCGCCTGGAACATACTCACCAATCTGGCCGAAGCCTTTGAAAGATACCGGACGGGACTGCTGGCGGTTCGGGAAGTGAAAAAAATTCTTATGATTGTCGTCACCCCCAACCGCGGGCTCTGCGGCGGATTCAATTCACAGCTTATGAAAAAAGTGATCGAGCAGGTGAAAAATCCGGGTTCTCTCAAGATCAACCGAGTTGGCAATCAGCGGATCGAATCAAAAACTCCCGACGAGGAAATTGTTATTGATTTTGTCACCATCGGCAAAAAAGGGGCCAGCGCCGTTCGAAAACTCGGGAAAAATATTATTGCCACTTTCGATGATTTGTCGTATCTCCCGAAAGCCGAAGATGTCCGGCCGCTGGCAAGGCTGGTGATGGACGAATATCAAGCCGAGAAATATGACAAAGTGGTGATTGTTTATTCGGATTACATTTCCACCATCAATCAGCAGGCAAAACTGCGCCAGATTCTTCCTATTTCCAAAGTTGACATTGAAAAGCAATTGGCCGATATGGATATGCTGGCAGAGGAAGTCGGCCTCGCGAGAGAGCGAATTGAATATAAAGTTGAGCCGGCTCCCAGGGAAGTTTTGGCAAGCATCTGGCCGCGGCTGGTTGAAATGCAAATCTATCACGCCATTCTGGAATCAAACGCCTCGAAAGAATCGGCCCGGATGGTGGCGATGCGAAACGCGACGGACGCGGCGGAGGATATGGTCAGCAATTTGACGCTTATTTTCAACCAGCTTCGCCAAGCCGGCATCACGCAGGAGATCGCGGAAATCAGCGCGGGACGAGCAGCGCTGGAGGAATGATATATGAAATAGCAAAAAGCAAATAGCAAATATACATAGTAAAATGCAAAAAGAAAAAGAAAAGTTGAGGGACAATTTCAAGAAAAGATTATATAGTTTTACATTGAAGCTGATTGAATTTATTGATAAGTTGTCAAACGATAATGTCTCAAGGAGAATTAGTGACCAGTTGTTAAGAAGCGGAACGAGCATTTTAGCGAATTATGTCGAAGGTCAATGCGCCAGTTCAAAAAAAGATTTTGCTAATTTTCTCAATCATTCATTGAAATCAACTAACGAGAGTAAAATGTGGTTAGCATTATTGCGGGACAGCAAAAGGACAAAACCAGAAAAAGTTAAGTGGTTTCTCAACGAGCTGAACGAATATTCAAATATTTTTGCATCGAGTATATTGACAATTAAAGGAAAAAGATAATCTATTTGATTTTTACTATGTATTTTTTCTACTTGCTATTTAATGTTTGATATAAAATTATGAATAAGGGTAAAATTAGTCAAGTAATTGGCCCCGTCGTCGATGTGGAATTCGAAAAAGATCTTCCCGAAATTTACTCGGCGCTGGAAGTTAAATTGAACGAAAAAGAAAAATTAATTCTTGAAACCCACCAGCATCTCGGCGGGAGCAAAGTCCGGGCTGTGGCGATGGGTTCGACCGACGGACTCAAGCGCCAAATGGAAGTCATCGACACCGGCGCGCCGATTTCCGTTCCGGTCGGGAAAGAGACCCTGGGACGAATGTTCAATCTTCTCGGTGAGCCGATTGACGGAATGGAAAAAGCCAAGGCCAAGAAGCACTATCCGATTCACCGCCCAACGCCGGCTTTTACCGACCAGTCCACCGAAACCGAGATTCTGGAAACCGGAATCAAAGTCATTGATCTTATTTGTCCGTTCCTGAAAGGCGGAAAAATCGGCCTTTTCGGCGGCGCAGGCGTGGGGAAAACGGTTATTATTCAGGAACTTATCCGGAACATCGCTACCGAACACGGGGGGTACTCGGTTTTCGCCGGAGTGGGCGAGCGGACCCGCGAGGGGAACGATTTATATTATGAAATGAAAGAATCGGGCGTGCTTTCGAAGACTACGCTTGTCTTCGGCCAAATGAACGAACCGCCCGGAGCAAGGCAAAGAGTCGGACTTTCGGCTCTCTCGATGGCCGAATATTTCCGCGACGAGGAAGGGAAAGACGTTTTGTTTTTTATTGACAATATTTTCCGCTTCACTCAAGCCGGATCGGAAGTATCCGCGCTTCTCGGGCGCATTCCTTCAGCGGTGGGATATCAGCCGACGCTGGCCGAAGATATGGGGCGGCTTCAGGAGCGCATCACTTCCACCAAGAAAGGATCGGTTACATCCGTGCAAGCCGTTTATGTTCCGGCCGACGACCTGGCTGACCCGGCGCCGGCGACGACTTTCGGGCATCTTGATTCGACAGTGGTGTTGTCACGCGCGCTAACCGAACTCGGAATTTATCCAGCCGTTGATCCGCTTGATTCGTCTTCAACGATTCTTGATCCGAAAATCGTCGGCGTTGAACATTATGAAGTCGCCCGCGGAGTGCAAAAAGTTTTGCAGAGATACAAAGATTTGCAGGATATCATTGCCATTCTCGGCGTTGAAGAACTCTCTGACGAGGACAAACTCACTGTCACGCGCGCCAGAAAAATCCAAAAATTCCTGTCTCAACCCTTTTTCGTGGCCGAGCAGTTCACCGGAACCGAAGGCCGCTACGTGAAACTTTCCGACACCATCCGCGGCTTCAAGGAAATTCTGGACGGAAAACACGACGACAAACCGGAGCAGAGTTTTTATATGAAAGGTTCAATAAATGAAGTTAAAAATTAAATTCAAAATCGTCACTCCCGAACGCACCGTTTATGAGGACGAAATCGACCAAATCACCCTTCCGACGGCTGACGGCGAGATTACCGTTCTTCCGAATCATATTCCCCTGATTTCCATTCTGGTTCCGGGCGAGCTTGACGTGAGAAAAGGCGGCGAGGAAATCGCCATGGCGGTTTCGGGCGGGATGATAGAGGTTCGGAAAAATGAGATGACGATTCTGGCGGATACGGCGGAAAGGGCGGAAGAAATTGACATTAAAAGAGCGGAAGAGGCTAAAGCCCGGGCAGAAAGACTCAAAGAAGAAAAAATACGGGCTGACGAGACTGAATACGCGACCGCCGCGGCGATTTTGGAAAAAAATCTGGCGCGGATCAAAGTGGCGAGAAAACATCTGACGAGGAGGGGAATGAGGATTGAGTAGAATTTCAAATTTCAAATTAAAAATTTTCCGCCAAAGGCGGATCAGCCTCTGGCCGACAAATCAGTTTCAGACGAGGGAGAGAATGTGGAATTTGTGCGGGTTGAATAATATTTTTCAGTTATGGGTCCGGTGGAAATGCCGGATCTTTTTTCTTGAAAAAAATTCTCGGATGCGATAAAGTAAGGAAGTAGAAATTGATATTTATGCCAAAATATAATCCTCAAAAAGTTGAGAGAAAATGGCAAGAATATTGGGAAAAACATCCCGAGCTTACCGAAGCGATTAAAAAATCAGAAAAGCCCAAATTCTACTGCCTCGATATGTTTCCCTATCCTTCGGGAGATGGACTTCATATGGGGCATGTGGAAAATTATACGGCTTCGGATATTTATTCCCGTTATTTGCGAATGAAAGGGAGAAATGTTCTTCATCCCGTTGGTTGGGATGCTTTTGGCCTGCCGACGGAGAATTATGCTATCAGCATCAAAGCTCATCCAGCCGAAGTTGCCCAGCGAAATATAAAGACTTTTACTCGTCAGATAAAAAGTCTTGGCTTTTCCTACGACTGGTCTCGTGAAATTGATTCTTCTGACCCCAACTATTACAAATGGACCCAGTGGTTCTTTTTATTTTTGCACAAAAACGGACTGGCGTACCGAAAAAAAGCGAAAGTAAACTGGTGCGAATCCTGCCAGACGGTTCTTGCGAACGAACAAGCGGAAGGCGGAATTTGCGAACGGTGTAAAAATCAGGTGATTCAGAAAGATATGGAGCAGTGGTTTTTCCGCATCACCGATTTTGCCGATGAGCTGATCAAGGGTCTCGACAAAATTGACTGGCCGGAGTCGACAAAAACGGCGCAGAAGAATTGGATAGGGAGGAGCGAAGGAGCTATCATCAGATTCGAAATCAAGCTGAATTCTAAGGCTAAGCCTTCGGGACTCCTAAGGCTTAGCCTTAGGAGAGATAACCTAGAAGTCTTTACCACTCGCCTGGATACTATTTATGGTTGTACATATTGTGTCATTGCTCCAGAAAATGAGTTAATCTCAAATCTCAAATCTCAAATCTCAAATCTCAACGAAGTCGAAAAATATATCGTGCAGGCGAAAAAGAAAACCGATCTTCAGCGCACGGATCTCGCGAAAGAGAAAACGGGAGTGGAAATTAAAGGTCTCAAAGCCGTCAATCCTTTCACAAACGAAGCCGTCCCGATTTTTGTCGCCGATTACATCCTTTCGACCTACGGCACCGGCGCGGTGATGGCCGTTCCGGCCCACGACGAACGGGATTTTGAGTTTGCGAAAAAGTACAAACTGGAAATAAAGGAAGTCATAAAAAACGAAAACAAAATTTCATCAGTTGAAAAAGCTGCCTTCATTGATGATGGCATATTAGTTAATTCCGAAAAATATTCCAATCTGACGTCCGAAAAAGCCCGCGAGGAAATGGCGAGATGGCTGGAGAAAAATAATTTAGGAGAAAGAAAGACAACTTATAAACTCCGTGACTGGCTGATTTCCCGCCAGCGTTATTGGGGCGCGCCAATCCCGATGATTTTTTGCGAGAAGTGCAGTTGGCAGCCCGTTCCGGAAAAAGATTTGCCAGTTCTTCTTCCCGAAGTGAAAGATTATCGCCCCAAGGGGACTTCGCCACTCGGGACGAATCCCGATTTTGTGAACACAACTTGCCCGGAATGCGGGGGAGAGGCAAAACGGGAGACGGACACGATGGACACTTTTGTCTGCTCAAGCTGGTATTTTTTCCGGTTTGCGGATCCGAAAAACGAAAAAGAATTCGCTGATGAGGCGAAAATAAAAAAATGGCTGCCGGTTGACTTATATATCGGCGGAGCCGAGCACACGGTCTTGCATCTTCTTTATTCCAGATTTTTTACGAAAGCTTTACACAAACACGGCTATATTGATTTCGACGAACCTTTCAAAAAACTGCGTCATCAGGGAATCGTGCTGGCCGAAGACGGGCGGAAAATGTCAAAGTCGCTCGAAAACGTCATAAATCCCGACGAAATTGTCGAAAAATTCGGCGCGGACACTTTGCGGCTTTATGAAATGTTCATGGGACCGCTGGAGGACAGCAAGAGTTGGAATACGAAGAGCATTATCGGGCTCAAGAGGTTTTTAGAAAAAGTGTGGAAATTAAAATCAATGATCAATGATCAAGGATCAACGAACAATAAGTTAGAAATTTTGCTCCACAAAACCATCAAAAAAGTCACCGAAGATATTGAAAATTTGCGGTTCAATACGGCGATTTCAGCGATGATGATTTTGGTGAACGAAATGGAAAAGCAAAAAAACATTCTCAATTCTCAATTCTCAATTCTCAATTCTCTTCTTGCTCCCTTCGCCCCCCACATCGCCGAAGAACTTTGGCAGCAGCTTGGCCACAAGGATTCTATATTTCTTGAAAAATGGCCGGAGTATGACCCGAAATTAGTGAAAGATGAGGAAATTACGCTTATAATTCAGATAAACGGCAAACTTCGCGACCAGATAAAAGCTCCTGCCGGTGTCAAGGAAGAAGAAGCGAAGAGGCTGGCGCTCGAAAGCAAGAAAGTTATAAAATATATGGAAGGAAAAAATATCCAAAAAGTTATATTTGTGAAGGATAGGTTGATCAACTTCGTAGTGTAATTTTCCTAAAGCTCGGCTTTTCCCTTTCAAGAGCTGCGCTCTTGAAATTCCTCAAAGCCAAGCTTTGGAAAATTTTCATATTCGTATATTCGTAATTGATTCGTAATTCGTAGAGAAATCATGCAGGCTGTCATTATGGCCGCAGGGGAGGGAACGAGAATGCGGCCGCTCACGTACAAAATGCCAAAACCAATGCTTCTCATCAAAGACAAGCCGCTTTTGGAATGGACGCTTTCTTTTTTGCCAAGGGAAATTTCGGAAGTGATTATCATTGTCAATTATCTCGCCGACCGAATCCAAAATTATTTCGGCGACAGTTTTGGTGGCCGGAAAATCAAATATGTTTTTCAAAAGGAACTCAATGGTACTGGCGGGGCGCTTCACGCCTGCCGCGATTATCTCCAAGATAGATTTATAGTTGTAAATGGAGATGATTTATTTTATAAAAAAGATCTAGAGAAACTCTGTGGTGAGAACCTTGCTATTTTAGCCTGCGAAGTTGATGATCCGAGAAAGTACGGCGTATTTAAAATGGACAAGGAGGGGAACCTGATTGATATTATCGAAAGACCGCAAACGAAAGATTTAAGATTGATAAACACCGGCGCTTACGCCCTCAATAAAAATTTTTTCGACTATGACTTAGTGCCAATCACTGAAACCGAATATGGCTTGCCGCAGACAGTGGCCAAAATGACAGATAAATATAAGGTAAAAATAATTCCAGCCGAACACTGGTTTTCGGTCGGTTCTCCTGGCGACCTTGAAAAAGCCCAGACAGAAATTGAAAAGTTTTTGTAAAAAATGAGAAATAAAATACTAAAACTAATTCCCGTTGTATTTTTTTTGTTTTTGAGAGCGGATGTTCACCCCGCACCACAGCCTCACGCTCCTATACGAGCTTACCTGCCCGTATTGTTTAGCAAAGTGATGCGGATAGACTCCTGTGGCTTCCTGTGGTGCGGGGTTAAAGCGAGCGCGTATGATTTTTACATTGATGCGGGCAGTTCCCGGGCAACGGAAAACGGAACGGAAACTTTTCCCTTTAAAACCGTCGGCGCGGCGCTTGATTATATAAAAGACAACAAGCTCAAAGAGAAAAGCGTTTTCATAAAAAAGGGAATTTACAACGAAGCAATTGATCTGACCGGTGGCACGGATCTTGTTGGCGAGGATCGGCACGAAACTATCGTGAACGCCGAGGGAAAGAGCTACGGAATGCGTTTCTATGCGACTTCGAGCCGGGTGAGCAATCTGACGATTGAAAACGCCAGCGTGAATGTCAAAGTGGACAAAAAATCAAAAGTTATTATCTCGAACTGCTCAATTAAGGACGCCGGCTCAAATGGAATCGAAGTGGACAGGTCCAGCTACTCGACGAAAAGAAAATTTACTCTGAAAAACAGTTCCGTAAAGGGAAGCGGTGGAAGAGGAATGTATATTTTCAAGAGAAAAATCGAAGTGAGAAGCTGCGAGGTACAGGGAAACGGCGGAGAAGGAATTGACCTTCATTCCAGATTGAGGGGAAAAATTTTCTCAAACGATATCAGAAACAACGACGAGTCGGGAATCGAAATGATAATGTCCGGAACGAAAATTTCCCTGAAAGGAAACACAATCTCGGGAAATAAAGCGCAGGGCCTCACTATTCAGGTTTATAACGAAACAAAGGGGAAAATAAAGGTTTCTAAAAACAGAATGACGGGAAACAGCGGTTACGGAATCCGCTACGCCCGCTACGACCGCGGAAAATTGCGGATGAAATTTCAGGATTTTATCAGGCAGTGCGTGAAACTTTCCGGAAATCGAATTTCCGGAAACGGCGACGGGGATTATGGTTATTTGTGATTTTTATTCTCGGATTGTCAATCCCAAGAGGTTTTATGAAACGCAAAAACATCGTCACAATCGGAGGAGGAACGGGAAGCTTTGTTTTGCTTTCCGGACTCAAGAAATATCCGGTAAATCTTACGGCAATCGTTTCTATGGCGGACGACGGAGGCTCGACGGGACGCCTTCGCGACGAGCTTGGAGTGCTTCCTCCGGGAGACGTGCGCCAGTGCCTTGTGGCTCTTTCAGAATCGTCAGTGGAAATGCGGGCGCTCATGAATTATCGTTTTGAAAATGGCGGGCTTAAAGGGCACAGTTTTGGCAATATTTTTATTTCGGCACTAGAAAAAGTCGGGGGGAGCTTTATAAAGGGTATAGAGGAGGTCGGCAAGATTCTAAATATCAGGGGTGAAGTAATCCCGGTTTCGGAAGAAGATATGCGTCTGATTGTTAAACTGAAAAACGGAAAAATTCTTCAGGGAGAAACACAACTCGATCATAATAAGGAAATCAGGAGAATTGGAATTAAAAAAATATACCTTAAGAAGAAAGTAAAAGCCTGCAAAAAAGCGCTAGAGCGAATAAAGAAAGCTGATATAATAGTTATCGGTCCGGGTGATCCCCATGGGTCTATTTTGCCGAATTTTTTGGTGGACGGAATAAAGGAGGCAATTCGAAAATCGAAAGCCAGGGTGATTTATAACTGCAATCTGACTAATCGCAAGGGCCAGACGGATAATTTTGATTTGGATAACCATGTTGAAATCATTGAGAAGTACTTAGGCAGGAATAGAATCAACTACGTGACTTATAATACCCAAAATCCGCCCGTAAATATTCTCAAAAAATACAAGAAGCAAGAAGGCAAGGGCGTCTGGGTTCGGTTTAGCGAACAATCTAAAAAAAAGAGGAGTTATAAGGTTATAAAAGCCAAACTGTTAAGTGCAGGATTGGTAAGATGTCCAAAAGCTGATATGATAGCCAAAATTCGACCGCTCATCCGTCACGATTCCAATAGGCTGGCAAAGCTAATAATGAAAATAGTAAAGGTTTAATTTTTGCGATGGCTTGAGCAGATTTTTATGAAAATATTTCTTGATTTTGACGATGTTTTGTTTAATACGAAGTCCTTCAAAAGAGGTCTTGTTGGCGTTTTCAAGAAAAACGGCGTCTCAAAAAAAGATTTTCTGGCGACCTACAAAGATTATCCAACGATTACCAGAAAGGGCCTCAAGAAATACGATCCTTTCCGGCAAATTAAGCTTCTTGAGAAAAAACTTGGCATTGATGGAGAAAAAACCAAAAGAGATATGCTGAAATTTTTGGAAAGTTGTAAAAAATTTGTTTTTTCAGATGTGAAAAATTTTCTCCGGCATTTTGATAAAAATGAATTATTCCTTATTTCGTACGGCCACACTGGCTTTCAGAACAAAAAAATAAAACATACCAGACTTAGTTCCCACTTTGCAAAAGTAGTCGTCACAGACGAAATGAAAGCCAGAGTTGTTGAAAGATTGGCGAAAAGCGGAGAGAGGATTGTTTTTCTGGATGATCGAGCCGACCAAGTTGAAGAAATAAAAAAAAGTTTTCCGGAAAGCGTCACCTTCTTAGTCAAGAGAAAAGAAGGAAGGTATAATGACAGCAGGACGAAATATGTTGACTGGGAAGTTGGAAATTTGAAAGAAGTCCTTAGCGCAATGAAAAATGGCAGTTTGAAATGGAGAATTTAGCGATGGTCAAAATAATTGTATAGCTTGTTAATTTTTTATGTGCGGCATCGTCGGATACATTGGAAAAAGGGAAGCTCTGCCTATTCTTATGGACGGCCTCAAGCGTCTGGAATACCGCGGCTATGACAGCGCCGGTTTTTCGGTCGCGAACGGAGACAGAATCGTGACCGAAAAAGCGGTCGGGAAAGTCGCGGAGCTTGAGAATAAAATCAACGAGAAAGACATTCCGGGCAACTTGGGAATTGCCCACACCCGTTGGGCGACTCACGGAAAACCGAGCGAACGAAACGCCCATCCCCACCGCGACTGCTCGAAAAAAATTTTTCTCGTTCATAACGGGATCATTGAAAACTACAAGGAGCTCAAGCATGACCTTGAAAAAGCGGGGCATAAATTTTCTTCGGAAACTGATACTGAAGTATTGGCCCATCTCATTGAAGAATACAGCAAACAAGTGCCTTTCGAGGAAGCAGTTTGGAGGACACTGGCGCATGTACGGGGAACATACGGCTTGGCCATAATCGACCGGGAAAATCCCCAAAAGCTGATCATTGCCCGGAACGGAAGCCCGCTCGTGCTGGGAGTTATGGATGATGGTTATGTGATTGCTTCGGATGTTGCGCCGATTGTCCGCTATACGGACCGGGTGATATACCTTGACGACGGAGAGATGGCGGAGGTGACCGGCCAGAGCTGTAAAATCACGAATTTCAAGCGAAAAAAGGTCAAAAAAGAAATTTCGAAAATTGACTGGTCGGTTGAAGAAGCCGAAAAGAAAGGCTATCCCCACTTCATGCTCAAAGAAATCATGGAACAGCCGGAAGCGGTGGAAAATTCCATCCGGGGGCGTTTGGTTGTAGGAGAAGGAATAGCAAAACTCGGCGGATTGAGGGATGTTTCAGAAAGACTGCGCCGTCTCAAAAGGCTTGTTATTGTGTCCTGTGGGACTTCATATTATGCCGGGCTGGTCGGAAAGTATATGCTCGAAGAGTACGCGGGAGTGCGGACTGATGTTGAGCACGCTTCTGAATTTCGCTATCGAAAGCCGCTTCTTGACGAAAATACAGCAGTGCTGGCTATTTCCCAATCCGGAGAAACAGCCGACACCCTGGCGGCTATTCGGGAAGCCAAGAACAAGGGAGCTATCACTCTTGGAATCGTGAATGTGGTCGGTTCAACCATTGCCCGCGAAACAGACGCCGGAGTATATAATCACGCCGGTCCCGAAATCGGCGTGGCGTCAACCAAAGCCTTCACTTCCCAGCTTTCGATTCTGGCGCTCCTCACTTTGTTCTTGGGCCGGCAAAGGGAAATGTCGTTTGTAATGGGGAAAAGAATTGCCGAAGAACTGGCTGAAATTCCAAAGCTTATGAAAAGCGTTCTCAATCAAGCGGATGAAATAAAAAAAGTAGCCGAAAAATATTCGAAATATTCAAACTTCCTTTATTTAGGGAGAAAATATAATTATCCCATTGCCATGGAAGGGGCGCTTAAGATCAAGGAAATTTCTTATGTTCACGCCGAAGGGTATCCTTTTGGAGAGATGAAACACGGGCCGATCGCGCTTATCGACAAAAATTTTCCGACGATGGCGATTGCAACCAAGGACAGCGTTTATGAAAAAACTCTTTCCGGAATTCAGGAAGTAAAAGCCCGCAGTGGAAAAGTGATTGCCATTGCCACCAAAGGCGACAGGGAAATTCAAAAGATGGTTGACGATGTCATTTATATTCCCAAGACGCTGGAAATGCTCACCCCGCTTCTTTCGGTCGTTCCCCTCCAGCTTTTTGCCTATCATTTTGCGGTAGGAAAAGGCTTGGATGTTGATAAGCCACGGAATCTTGCCAAGAGTGTGACAGTGGAATGAAATAAAAATATAACCGAGAGCTCGGCTCTCGGGTAAGGTTAAAAATGAGAAAAATAAAATTTGCAGATGGTGAATATTATCATCTGTACAACAGGGGAGTGGATAAGAGAAGAATTTTTTCGGATACCCAAGATTATGAAAGATTTTTGATTTCCATGGATCTTTTGAATGATCAAAACGATGGACTAATGACGGACTGGAAAGATTTCAAGCGCAATCACCCGAGAGCCGAGCTCTCGGATTTCCCCTTGGTCAAAAAGAAAAGAAAGAGGCTGATTAAATTTATATTTTATTGCCTAAATCCAAATCATTATCATCTGGTAGTTCAGCAATTGGCCGAGAAGGGAGTAGAAAAATTTATGCACAAGCTGGGAACGAGCTATACCAATTATTTCAACACAAAAAACAAAAGAACGGGCTCTTTGCTTCAAGGAAAATTCAAGGCGGTTCATATCAAGTCCAATGCTAAGCTGCTCTATCTCTCGGCTTATGTGAATATGAACCATTTTATCCATGGTTATCGAATCAAAGAATGGAAATATTCGAGCCTCTTGGATTATCTTGGGAAACGAAACAGTGGATTGTGCAATAAGGGTGTTATTCTCGGGCAATTCAGAAATAATGCCGATTATAAAAAATATCTTCATGAGAATGCCTTTTATTTGAAAGAGAGGAAAGATGAGGAAAAATACTTATTAGAATAAATATAACCGAGAGCTCGGCTCTCGGGTAAAGGAAATGGGAAATAAAAATACAGACAAGCTTCACACTCTTTCCGAGTTTCGCCGCGAGGCCGGAATTCCTCTTGTATTAGCCAAAAAATTGGTATTGCGGGGCGAGATTAAGGCGGTGAAACTGGCTGACGGGACAATAAGAATCACCGAAGAAGAAGTTTTGCGGCTCAAGAAAATTTTCACGAATCGCTGGAAGAAAATCAGATATTTTTTCCGTCTTCTTGGCCCGGGTGTGATCACCGGCGCTTCCGACGATGACCCGTCCGGAATCGGAACTTATTCCTCCGTCGGGGCAATGTTCGGCCTGGCTATTCTTTGGACGGCGGCCTGGCTTCTTCCGATAATGCTCGCCGTTCAGGAAGCTTGCGCCCGAATCGGAATTGTCACCAATCACGGATTGGCAGGAGTTCTGCAAAGACATTATCGTCGGAGAATCGTGGCGGGAATCGTGTTTCTTCTCATCGTTGCCAACGTGGTCAATATCGGTGCTGATCTCGGGGCGATGGCGGCTTCGCTCCGGATGCTCATTGGCGTAAATTTTTATTTTGCTGTGGCATTCTTCGCTCTGCTCGTTATTTTCATCGAGATTTTTTTTCAGTACCACGCTTACGTGAAAGTTCTCAAGTGGCTCACTCTTTCCGTCTTTGCCTATATCTTCGCCGGGTTTATGACTCACCCGGACTGGCAAGAAGTTTTCCGGAATGCTTTTGTTCCGAAAATTGTTTGGAGCGAAAGCTATATTTTTGCTCTCATTGCTGTTTTCGGGACGACGGTCACGTCCTATCTTTTTTTCTGGCAGGCTTCGGAAGAAGTGGAGGAGAATAAATTGATAAAAACTGAACCGGATAAATCTTTTCTTCATCACCGGATCCGCCATATGCGAACGGACGTCGGAACGGGAATGATTCTGGCAAATGTTGTTTTCTTTTTCATAATTCTTACCACGGCCCAAGTGCTCTTCAAAAACGGGATAACGGAAATCGGTTCGGCCGAGCAGGCGGCTTTGGCGCTTCGGCCTTTCGCGGGAAACGCGGCCTATCTTCTTTTTGCGATTGGCATAATCGGCACCGGTCTTTTGGCGGTTCCGATTCTCGCCGGCTCGGGGGCTTATGCTCTTTCGGAAATTTTGCACTGGCGCGAGGGCCTCGAGCTTAAGTTTTCGCGGGCGAGAGGGTTTTATTTGATTATTGCGTTTTCGATTTTGGTCGGGTTGGGGCTGAATTTCGTTGGGGTGGATTCTATCAAGGCTCTTTATTATTCCGCTTATTTAAACGGAATAATCGCTCTGCCGCTCCTTTTTGCCATTATGATTGTCGGAAACGACAAAAAAATAATGGGCGAAGAAACGCATCCGAAGTGGGTGAAGGTTTTCGGATGGCTGGCGGTTTTATTTATGATTACAGCGGTTATAATTTCTATGATTCTTTTATTTAGATGACAATTCTTCAATCAATTTTTCTCGGTCTCATTCAGGGCGCTTCCGAGTTCTTGCCGATTTCGAGCTCGGCGCATTTGATTTTGGCGCCGTGGCTTTTTGGCTTTTCCGATCCGGGGCTCGCTTTTGACGTGGCGCTTCATTTTGGGACACTGGTGGCGGTGGTCTTGTATTTTTGGAGAGATTGGATAGAAATAATATCAAATATCAAATATCAAATATCAAATATACATATTAAAAATCAAAAAGAAAATACGAGATACGAAATACGGGATACGAAATACGGCAAGAATTTATTGTGGTTTTTAATACTGGCCACCATCCCTGGCATCCTGGCCGGATATTTTCTCGAGAGCTACGCCGAAAAAACTTTCCGCTCCCCGGTTTTGATCGCGATTACTTTGAGTTTGGTTGGTCTGATTTTGTATCTGGTTGACAAATATCACAAACATCGAAGGGAAATTGGGGAGATTGGGTGGCTGGACAGCCTTATTATTGGCTTGGCGCAAGCGGTGGCGATTATTCCCGGAGTTTCTCGTTCGGGAGCAACGATTACCACCGGACTGCTTCGGGGCTTAAATCGCCAGTCGGCGGCGCGTTTTTCCTTTCTGCTTTCGACGCCGATAATTTTCGGAGCGGCGGTCAAGCAATTTCCTGATTTTTTATCCGCGGGAATCAGTCTTCCGATTGCGGCGGGTATTATTTCGTCAGCCGTGAGCGGTTATCTGGTGATTAAATATTTGCTAAAATTCATAGAGAAAGCGGGTTACGCGATGTTTTTCTGGTACCGGCTGGGATTAGCGGCGGTGATTCTGTTAATCTATTACATTGGCTAAAAATAGTTTCGGTTTAATTTATGAAGAGGAAAGCTAAAAAAGTTAAGGCTCTTCTCCTTTTCTCCGGCGGGCTGGATTCGATTCTTGCGGCGAAGATTCTTGCAGATCTGGGCATCGAAGTTACCGCTCTCACTTTTGTGAGTTATTTTTTTGACGCCGGGCAGGCGAAAAAATCGGCGCGGGAGAATGATATAGATTTGAAAGTTGTGGATTTTTCCGGAAAACATTTTGGGATCGTAAAAAATCCTTGCTATGGCTACGGCGCGGGAATGAATCCTTGTATTGATTGTCATTTGTTGATGCTTAAAGAAGTAAAAAAGATTGCAGCACGCGAAAAGTATGATATTATCGCAACCGGCGAAGTGTTGGGACAGCGTCCGATGTCGCAGAACCGCGAAGCCTTGAAGTTGATTGAGAAAGAATCGAAACTTACCGGAAAGATTTTGCGTCCGCTTTCGGCCAAAGTTTTGCCGGAAACTGAAATGGAAAAATTGGGTCTGGTTGATCGCAAGAAACTTTGTGCGATTTCTGGAAGAGGGCGAAAAGAACAAATCACGCTGGCCAAAAAATTTGGCGTGGAAAATTATCCTTCCCCGGCGGGCGGATGCATTTTAACGGATAAAGAATATTCGAAAAAGTTGCAGGAATTATTAAAAAATATAAAGAGTGTAAAATCGAGCGATATTAAACTGCTCCGAATCGGCCGTCATTTTTGGATTTACCCCGTCAGAAGCTTTATCAACAAAGGCAGTAAAAATAAAACGAGCGGCATAAATTGGAAAAGCAGAGCTTCTGACGGGGGCGGTACCAAAATTATTCTCGGTCGCAACCACGAAGAAAATCTCGCGCTAAAAAAAATAGCCGAAAAAGGAGACATTCTTCTTGAGCTGAAAGACATTCCCGGGCCGCTGGCGTTAATCCGCGGAAGAGATAAAATAAAGGCGACAGAGATGGCGAAGGAGAAATTGATCAAGTATGCCAAAAAGCTGAAAGACAAAAAACCGGCCTTTCGTTTTCTATAATTTAAATTATGCGGAAAATAAAATCGGATTTGCGCCATTGGGCAGTTGCAACCTGCTCAAGAGTTGCCAGAAACGAATTTTTTGGAAACAACTTAATCTTTCTCACCGGAACTATAATTGGCGGCCTTCTAGGGTATTTTTTTCATTTCTTTGTCGCGAGG
>PFVO01000005.1 GCA_002790655.1 Candidatus Moranbacteria bacterium CG_4_9_14_3_um_filter_44_28
CGCCCTACAAATTTTGGGCGAAATCTGTTCGAATTTTTTCGAACGCACACCGCATTTAGAGGAGGAGTGCCAGAGCGGCTGAATGGGGCAGTCTTGCCCCGCACCAAAAATCATTCAGCAAGTTTTTCATAGACACGGTGGGATGGCTGAGTGGACAAAAGCGGCAGTCTTGAAAACTGCAGAGTCCGCAAGGGCTCCGGGGGTTCGAATCCCTCTCCCACCGATTCACTAAATTTTGGTGCGGGGTCGAGAAAAACTGCTAGATCCGCAAGGGTCTCGGGGGTTCAAATCCCTCCTCCTCCGAAAAGTTTCAGTTTTAACATTTTACGTGATGTTTAGCTATGCCATCATTTGATAAGTTTCTAACAAAATTTGTTGAAAGTTTTAGTGGTAAAGATCCAATGATTTTCAGCGTCTTGGGTAATGTTTTTTCAATGAGAATTATCGGAAATAAAACGCACGGCGATCTTGCTGAAATCGCTCTTACAGAATACATAAACCAGTTTGTTGATGGTTTTACGGCAAAACATACCGGAAAGGAAAAATTTCGCGCGAAAGAATTTGAAGAAGATATAAGAATTACCGAGACCAGCACAAAAGAAGAAATTCCCATTAGCATCAAAACTTATGGGTTTGGACCGCTTCAACTTTCCACCAATAAAGATGTGTCAATGTTTTCACTTTTGTTAAACGAAATCGGCAAACGAGGAACAAATGACATCGAGAAAATAAAAAAGATTTTGAGCAACAAATGTTTTGAAGATTTCGGCTCTGTAAATGTTTTGCCGTTGATTTACAACGAAAAGGAAATGAAATTTAAGGTTATAGTTTTTGACTTGCGAAAGGCTTATTCTTCCGTCAGAAAAATAAAATTTTTTCCGCCGCGCAAAATCGGTAGAAAAAAGACATTTCCAATTTACAAGTTTTTTGATAACAAAAACAATTATATTTTTGAGGTGAGATATGGAGACGCAAAAGCTAATGCTTTGCAACGCGGAATATGGACGCACACGGAAAATGCTGAACCATTTTTCAAAGAACTGCTCGCTGGCGGTTATAAAATCAACGAGCCACTCATTACTTTAATCGCCAAAGTTCTCGTTTCTCGCAAGGATACCCACGAGAAAATACTCCAGTATTTTTTCAATTTCGCTAAATAGACCAAAAGATATAAAAATGCTAAAATGATACCAGAGGATAGTCTGGCGTTTTTAGTTTATGGAAACACAAGGCATAAAATATACTGGCTCTAAAAGGGAAATACTTCCTGTTTTATTAAGGTTGATAAAGCCGTTAAATGTAAAAACGGTTTTAGATGGATTTTCCGGCACAACAAGAGTTTCCCAAGCGTTAAAGCAAGCTGGTTATACTGTCTATGCTAATGATATTGCCGATTGGTCTAAAGTATTCGGCGAATGTTATTTGTTGAACAGAAAACCAGCGAGTTATTATTTGCCGCTCATAGATCGTCTAAACAATTTGCCCGGAAAATATGGCTGGTTTTCGGAAAATTACGGCGGCGAGCCGAACGGCGGCTCGGCCACACAGAAAGACGGCAGAAAAAGAATTTGGCAATTACACAACACCAAAAAACTGGACGCAATAAGAGAAGAAATCGACAAAATCGCGAAGGACGAGATTGAAAAATCAGTCTTACTTACCAGCTTAATTATAGCGATGGATAAAGTTGACAGTTCCGTAGGCCATCAGGTCTCGTATTTGAAAAAATGGGCTCCCCGCGCTTACAAAATAATGAAAATGGAGGTGCCTCGCTTGATTATTGACGACAGACAACATCAAGTTTATCAAAAAGATATTTTTGATTTAGTAAACGATGTTAAAGTAGATTTAGCCTATTATGATCCGCCTTATGGTTCTTCAAACGAGTTAATGCCGCCATCTCGCGTGAGATACGCTTCTTATTATCATATTTGGAAAACTATTTGTTTGAATGATAAACCAAAATTAGTTGGTGTGGCGAATAGGCGAGAAGATGTAGGCGATACGATTTCCGGTTCTATTTTTGAGGAATTTAGGAAAAATAATGAGGGGCAATACATTGTTATTGAAGCGATAGAAAAATTGATAAAAGATACACCGGCAAAATATGTGGTTTTGTCTTATAACAATAATGGCAGGGCTACTTTTCAGGCGATAAAGGATATACTAGAAAATTTGAAGAAAAAAATCTCTATTTTTGAAATGGATTATAAAAAGAATGTAATGGCGACAATAACCCGAACAACAAACGAATGGATTAACGATACCAACGGAAAGAACAAAGAATACCTGTTTTTAATACATAAAAATGGAAAAACGGAAGTCATGCCCGAAATTAAAGTTGAAAAAATTGATATTCGGAATTTAATACCAGCGAAGCAACAAAGATTAGTTTTCTAGATTTTAGAACGCTTCGCGTTCACTACGGGGCAAGAGCGAAGGCGAGGCGAATCTCTATCCGCCGGTAGGCAGACTCCCACCGAAAAAAAATAATATGAACCCAAACAAACCGAAAACTAAATCTATCACTGAATTCAAAGCAAGCAATGAACCGACTTTTGCTTGGGAAGCACCGGAATACGAGCACTTCGAAAAACACCCCAAGTGGTACTGGGTAATGGGGGGAATTCTTCTCGCGATTGTGATATACGCTCTCGTGACCAATTCAATTCTGATGGCCATTACCTTCATCTTGATCGGCATGCTAGGGTATATTTATGCCGAACGAGAACCGCGAACTATCCAAATGGAAATCAACCCCGACGGCATTAAAGTTGATAATTATTTTTACGACTACGACGACCTCAAAAGTTTTTGGATTTTTTATGAAGCCGAAGAAGGAATCAAAGTTCTGAGTCTTCACAGCAAAAAAACTTTTCTCCCGCATATCCATATCCCCATCGGAAACGCCAATCCTATTCTCATTCGGGAAGTTCTGGTCCATTATCTTCCGGAAATCAGGCAGGAGTTGACAATTATTGACAGACTGGAGAGATTAATTGGGTTATAATTATTTTTCGCCCTTGTCGTTCAACGGATAGGACGCAAGCTTGCGGAGCTTGTGATTGAGGTTCGATTCCTCACAAGGGCGCAAATTTATAAATTACTTAGAGGTGAGATTTTTACCCGCCGTAGCTTTAGCGCAGGCGGGCCTCGCGGGGACGCAAGCAAAAAACCGAGCCAACTCGGTTTTTTCAAAATCCATAAAACTTCAACAAAAAAATTCACAACCTGCAGCTTGCTTCCAGAGTGATCGTGAACGTCGTGCCCTTGTTTTCCTCGCTCTCCACCGAGATTTGCCCGCAATGGCGGTCAATAATGTTTTTCACTATATAAAGCCCCAGACCAGTTCCCGAAGTCTGAAAAAGAAGAGCGTTCTCGCCGCGGAAAAACTTTGAAAAAACGCGATTAAACTGTCTCTTGGGTATTCCAATACCCGTATCGGAAACGATAATTTTTACTTTTCCTTTTTCATAATCCAATTTCATTTTGATTTTTCCGCCCGGTTGGGTATATTTGACGGCGTTCTCGAGCAAATTATCCAAAACCAGATCCATTTTTTCCGGATCAATGCTGATCAGGGGCGGTTCCCGGCTGGGCAGTTCAATTGAAAACCACACTCCTTTTGCTCCGGCCAGAGACTGGTAGCGCTCAAAAGCTTTTTGCACAACCGGCAGAATGGACGCGTTTTGAAAGCTGAATCCAAAGCGGCCTTCTTCGATGTGAGCGACATTGAGAAGGTCGTTTATGAGCGTAATCATGTGGTTGATGGCGTTAAGTCCGTCTTCGATTATTTTCCTCTGCTCCGGATTGAGCAAGCCCGTTTCCCGCTCAAGCAGAGCCAAAAAAGACCATTTAATTCCCGTAAGGGGCGTGCGCAACTGATGAGCGGCGATGGAAACGAAATCTGACTTGATAACGTCCAATTCTTCAAGCCGTCTGTTGACCTCGGAAAGTTCCAAATCCCTCCGGATGAGAAGTTTTGTGGTCTTATCCAGTTCCTCCAGCTCGGCCGTTCTTTTTCCCGCTTCTTTTTTGAAATCAGAGAAGACGCCAGCCAGCGTTCCCGAATGAATAATAAGGATAAAAAGAAGCAGAAAAGTCAGCGAGACAAAAATAACGGCTGCCGTTTGAATCCGATAGTACGAAGCCAGGGCAATGCGAGCCGGCTCTTCAATGAAAATTCCCCAGCCAAGCTCGTCGCTCATCGGAAGTCCGGCCGCAAAGACGGAGTCATTTCCATTTTCGGAAAACACTTCTCCCTGAACGATATTTTTACCTTCCAGAACCTCCCTGACATAAGGCTTGTTTTTCCAGTTTGTTTTTTTGAGTACGAGCGACGTCTCCGGATAGGCGATCAAAAATCCGGATGAATCCACGAGAAAAACTTTTTGATTGGCCGAGACAAGCTTGCTGTTTTGGATAATATTCCAGATTTCCTGAAGAGAAAACTGGGCCAGCAGAACTCCGGTAATGTCATTATCCGCGCCCCTCACGGGCAGGCCAATCGTGATGTAGGGTATGGCTTTCTCATCCGTATTCACCCGCCCGAGAAAGATACTGCCGGAACTTGCTTTTTGGAATTCTTCCGTATCACGGACATTTTTCAGCTCCTGCGAGCCGGCCACAAATATTTTTGAAATTTTTTGCTCTTCATTGCCTTCCCGGTCAGTAACGGCTATCTGGGTAAACCAGCCCCTTTCCCTCATAAATTTTTCAGTGAGATCCTTTTTCTCCTGCCGGTCGCCCGCCAGATCTATCTTCTGACTCAAATCCGCCAGCGCCATCACGTTGTCTTCGACAAAACTCTCAATCTCCGCTCGGGAGGTTTCGATAATCCCCAGACGAAGAAAAGAAGCTGTCTGGCGCACGTCATCCATGCTGGATTTGAAAAAGCTGAAATAGGAAAAAGCCAATACCAGACCGGTAAAGAGAATGATAATTTGAGTCAGGCGAAGAGGCTTCTCTTTGAGATAATTTTTTATTTTCTCAAGAAATGACATGATATCGCTACTTTATCACCTGGTCAGCTTCTTTTAGAATTTTTTCGACAATTTTCTGCCCCATGACATTGAGACTTTTGAGATTCACGACAACGTCCAGCTTGTCGGGAGTCACGACCGGAATACCCTGCGGTTTTTGTCCGGAAAGCACGCTTGCGACGGAAGACGCGCACTGGGTTCCCATTCGAAAGAAATTAGCGCCGTAAGTAAGCGTCACCCCTTTTTCGGCCAGGGTCTGCTCATGCCCCATGGTCAGCATTTTGAGCTCAAGGGATCTTTTGATAACAAGATCCGCATTGCTCACCACCATCGCGTCCGGAGTAATGTAAATCCCGTCGTATTGGCCTTCCTGAATTTGAGAAAGAGCTCTTGCAAGTTCATCTTTGTCCTTGACGAGAACTTCACCAAGTTCTATTTGAAGTATCTTGGCCGCTTCCCTCGTATTTTCAATCGAAATTTGGGAAAATTTGTTTTCCGGATTATAGAAGGTCACGACTTTCCTGACATTGGGAAAAGCTTCTTTGAAAATTTCAAGCCTTTTTCCGGAGAGTTCCGCCGAACGATTGGAACAGCCGGTAAGATTCGTCTCCGGCATTGAATAGCTTTTCACAAAACCGGCCCCTACCGGATCTCCGACGATATTAAATACAATCGGAAACCGATTGCCGGCTATCTGCGATACCTGGGTAGTCACCGGCGTGGAAATTGAATAAACAACATCGGGATTTTCCCCAAGAAGTTCCTCAGTGACCGGCCTAATCGCGTCCGTACTCCCGCGGGTATCTCTGATAAGATAGACAATATTCCTGCCTTCAAAGTAACCTTTTTCTTCAAGTCCCTTTTTCAGCCCGTCGAGAGCCTGCTGGTAGGCTCCACCGGTCATAACAACACCGACTTTATATACTTTTTCCGCCTTGGGAGATTTTTTCAGTTTGAAATTTATCCCGAGAAGCTGGTAGTTGTTTTTTTTGAGCAGAAAAACAAAACCTCCTGCCAAAAAGGCAATTAAAAGAAGAATGATAATTTTTTTCATTTTTTGTTTTTTAATTTTTTATCCCAAGGCCATAATAACGACCGTCTCGTTGTGAAAACAGGAAAAAGGACGGGCAACATTCCCCCCGATGGGAGCTTGCTCGCCGTAGGTATAAAATCCAATGAGGGGCACATTCACGCCCAAAATTGACTGAATGGCCTGTATTTCCTCCCCGGCATCCCGACCGAAAAGTTTGTTGCGAGCGATGCAATTGAAGATAACAACCGCTTTGGGCTGGACTCCGCCCAGTTGTTCAAGCGCTTTTTGAGCGGCATCTTTCGCCGCCGCGATAGCGTCGTCCTCGCTCCCGATCATAAGACGGACTTCCGAGCCCTCCGGGATTTCAGCGGCGCAGGTAATCGCTCCCTTCTCGTCAACGGTAATCGGATCGCGAATAAGAAACTCATCGCTTCCCTCAACGCTCATTCCCAGAGGATAAGTGATAGCCATGATAGCCAATGGTTCCGCCTTGAGCTCCTCGGCCTTTTTCCCAAAGTATTCTTCATAAATTGTAACGGCCGGCTTTCCTTCAATCTCTTCAACTACCGCGCCGCTGGACTTGGTCACTTTCTTCGACAGTCCCACCGGCGTCCAGCCGTGCCGAACCCCAATGCCGACAGAAAAATTTCCGGAAAGCCCAACCCCGACTATTGAGGAGGGAAGAACTTGATCGTAATAGTAGACATAAGTCTCCTTGAACTGAAAATCGTCGCCGGCCGCGCCGCCGACAATGAGAAAGTCCTGACCCAAGACGTCCTGAACGCCTCTTACGATGTCGGCCCCGTTCCCCTTGAGAACGTCGGTCAGCATCATCAAAAGTTTCAGCGGCTCTGCCGTTTTTCCAGAAATATCCTTGGCCAGCGCCGCGCCGGACTCTCTCGCTCCGCTTGAAATTTGTCCTCCAGTACCGGGAATAAACTTAATAGAATCAGACTTTATCACCATCACCGAAACTCCTCCTTTATTTGGTCCTTCGTTGGTAATCTGACCGGCGTCACTGCAACCCACGAGTGGAGCCTTGTTGCTGGCCTCGTTAATCCCGCGAATGACATCGTTCTGGTTCAGTTCTGCCGAAGAAAAGGCAATGACAATATCGGGATTTTCCACGCCGGCTTTTTTCATAGCCAGGGAACAAGCCTCGTAGCCTGCCTGACGGCTGTCTTTATTGTTGCTTAGGCCAACGCCTGCTTGGGTAGCCATAAATTTTGCATCCCCCAATTTTACTTTTTATTTCAAAGCATTTTCCACCTTTTCGACAATCTCTCCCGGAGTGGAATGCGCTTTAACGACATAATCAACCGCTCCTTCGGCAAGACCGCGGTCAATTTCTTCCTGCTGGCCGAGATTGGAGGTAATCATAACCGGGATATTTTTGAATTTTTCGCTGGCTTTCAACTCCCTCAGGAAGGCAAATCCGTCCGTCCCCGGCAAAACAATGTCAAGAAGGATAAGATCAACGGGCTTGGATGACATAACCTCGCGAGCCTGATCGGCGCTTGAAACTTTCAGAATGTTAAACTTCCCCTGCTTGAACTTTCTCTCCAGAAGTCCGGCCATAAAGACATCGTCTTCCACGATGAGAATGTTTTTGGCGCCATCTTCGCCTTGATTTTGAGCTGAAGCATTCTCTTGCGCGCCGCTTGATTTCTCCGAATTGAAAACATTATTCACCTTGGCCATAACCTCATCGGGATTGAAATTGACTTTGATGAGATAATCCCGGACCCCCATCCCAAGCGCCCGGTCAATTTCAATGGGCTGGCCGGAATTGGAAATAATTATGACCGGAAGCGCCGGAAGCAGTTTTTGCTCCGCAAGCTTTTCCAGCACTCCAAATCCGTTCAGTTTCGGAAGAAGCATGTCAAGAAGTACGAGATCGGGTCCGGCTTCAAGGATAAGTTTAAGACCGGCTTCTCCGTCGGGAGCCGATTTCACCTGATAGCCGGCCTTTTCCAGTTTTTGGGTGAGAAGATTGGACAAAATCTCCTCATCCTCGATAAGAACGACTAATTTTTTCTTATTTGTTTCGTCGGCCATATTTTTGAGGATTAGTTTTTAGCCGCTTTTATTATAGCAGAAATACTTGATGTGGGAAATTAGCAAAAACAAAACAGACCACTCAAGTCTGTTTTGCAAATTTGGGCGAGTAGAGGGAATATAAATCGTAGCTTGATCTGGATTTATTAATATTCAAACCCCGCAGGGGGGCGACCATTGGGAATTGCACCCAATTTCTCGGGACCACAACCCGATGTCCTTCTAATTGAACGATGGCCGCCCCGCTACGGGCTTTCTTTAGATTGAATTTTAGCCGATCTTCTTCTCTTCTATATTGATGAACCAGAAAATGACAATTAAAGCAGAGCCAAATCAGGTTTTTGAGTCTGTTATTTCTTCTATTTTTATCGATGTGATGCGCTACAAGTATCCTTTTATCGTTCTCTTTGCATAACATGCATACTTTCGGTGTGCTACTTTTCGTAAGAACATTTTTATAAGTAAATTCTCCGCTTTTCCAGTTTGAATGATTTTTTCCGACAAAAATAATTGAATTTCGCCAAATGGTCTGACAAGATTTTCCGCAAAAATATTTTTTACTTTTGGATCCCTTTAATGCTTTAGGAGTTTTGTATGTAATTTTCCCGCAAATATGGCATTTTACATGTCTTCCTTTCCTTCTCCCTTCCTGCGAGCAGCTTAGCGAACAGTATTTCCCTAATCCTCTTCTTAGCCAATTAGGCTTAGCGTAAAAATCCTTTTTGCATATTTTACATTTCACTATAGGCATATTTCCAGTATAATAGAATTTCAGATAAACGGCAACAGGTTGGTTTGTGCAATATTCCACAACCCGATACCTGCCCCGTAAGGTTGCGAAGCAACTCCTTCGGGGTCCTGCTATTGCCTGTCCACCTCTGGCGGAAACGATGGCCGCCATGAAATCATATCAAATACAAAATAGCAAATAGAAAAAATTTTGGAATGAAATAATTTTTTTGCACCCACCAGGGCTCGAACCTGGGACCATTTGCTTAAGAGGCAACTGCTCTTCCAACTGAGCTATGGGTGCGAGTAATCAGTTTTCAGTTAATGCTGCGCCCCGGGAGGGAATTGAACCCCCACTCATCACCTTAGAAGGGTGCCGCTTTATCCGTTAAGCTACCGGGGCACAAGACTTTTATCGTTATGAGATAAAAATCGCACTTGAAGAGTATAGGAGATTTTTTTGGCAAAGTCAATGAGAAATAGCACTACAATCCATTCGCCTTTTTGTAGGCTTTCCATTCCTTACTTGACCAGCCATCCGGTTTTTCAGTAATTTTTTCTTCTCCGGGATGAGGATATTTGCTGGGAGAATCATAGCTGCTTTTGAATTCTGATTTGCGAACGAGATTCCCGTCTTTGTCATAAACTTCTTGGGTTACAACCGCCTTCATTGCTCCGGCCGCGCCGCGGGAAGTGATAAAGGGTCCGACGATTTTTGTCTCGCGCCCGTCGCTTGTGCCATAGAAGTCAAAAAATAATTGAGTTCCCTCGATACGGGTTTGAATGAGAATATATCCCGGTGTGTCGTTTACGAAACGCAAATCGGGATTGGGAATATAAACAGTCGCATCAAGTCCTTGGGGAGCGTAATACTGCACCGGATAGGCGTGATTGGTGCGGGCGGTGATTTTCAGTCCCGAATTCATTGCCGCCCGGAAGCAGGTGGTGGAAACCTGGCACATCCCGCCGCCGTATTCGGGGATTGTTCTATCAACTTTAATGACCAGCTCGGGAAGATACCCGGTTGATTTATCAACCGGCCCAAGGGTTTTGATAAAGGAAAATTCTTCGCCGGGTTTTATGAGCACGCCGTTAAAGCGCGCCGCGCCAACGCCGATATTGTGGATCCTGTTTTTAGGCGAGCCGCGGAAATTAGAAACACCCTCGCCAATAAGTTCTTTTATTCCGTATTTTTCGACGTCGGAGCTGGAAACTTCGGGTTTGAGCAGATTGGCCGCCAGATCTATATCCTTTGCGTAAGGATCGTCCTTCAAGCTGTTTAACACCGCGCTGAAACTTTCATCGCCTGCAATCTCGTGTCCGTCTCTCGAAACGGCAAAAGCGCTCACTTTTCCTCCCGAGAAGGCCAGTTTTGCGTCTTGAGGCGCGACGCGGGTTTCATCTTTTATCTTCTGAATATATTTTTTGAGAGCCTCGTCGTCAATGGAGAGATTGGTCGAAATGCACGTGTGATACAAATCCTGTTCCCGATCCAAAAAGCGGAAATAAATTTTCACGCCCGGATCGTCGGTTGGATGATAATAAATATTTTCAATTTCGGAATTGTAGTTTTGGGAAATTTTGAGCGCCGGACGGATTTTGACAAACGAGAGCAGGATGTTTTTATCAGCTACTATTTTTTGGTCTTTAATATGGAGAAAAATCGGCGAGCCGAAAATTCTCTGCATCTCTTCAACCGCAAAATCACCAAGGCTGGTTTCCTGGGCACGGCACACTATCGGCGCAAGTAAAAAAATAATTGTGGCAAAACCCCACACCAATTTCGGGTTGATTTTTATATAAGAAGAAAAATTTAACATTAGGACAGATATTATTTGAATAGTCCAAACCCATCACCAAAAATTGGTGTGGGGTGCTTCGTTATCTTTAGAATACTTGAAAAAATCTTGTTGCACAAGTTATTACACGAAAATTTTTTGAAATTTTGCAAAAAGAAAACAAGCTTTTTCTCAGCTTGCTTTCAAGCTTGTAACTTTCAGAAATTATCTAAAATCCCCTCACCTGAATCTTTTTGCTCTTGGTCGTGTCGGCTTTGGGAAGACGGACGGTCAGAATTCCGTTCTTCATTGTCGCTTCAGCCTTGTCGGCTAGCACCTCGACGGGAAGAATCACCGAGCGGGAAAAAGTTCCCCAGTAGCATTCCTGATAATAATAGTTTTCGCCTTCAACCTTCTCTTCGTTTTTTCGGTCGCCGCGAATGGTGACCATGTCATTATTGATGGACACATCCAAATCTTCCGGCTTCACGCCGGCGATGGTGGACTTGACGACAATGTCGTTGTCGGTCTGATAGACGTCAATCGTAAGCTGTCCCTCGGAATCGCCGGCCCAGCTCTCGTCTTGTTCGGCCGGAGCGCCGGTTTCCTGCGTTGTCGGCTCAACCGCGTAGTCTTCAGCCGGACTTGCCTGCGGCTGAATGCTTTGCCCTCCGTAGGAAGGAGCGGAGCTTCCATATCCATAACCGGAAGGCTGATTCTGTTCTTCGGGCACTTTTCGGGAACCGGTTAGCCGCTCAAAAAATGACCTTTTTTCTTTCATGTGATTTCTCTATAAATGAAGTTATTTGGATAATACTAATATACATCCATTCCCAAAATTAATCAAGTTCCCGAAAATTAAAGGCAATGATTGACAAATTCGCAACAAAAGTTATAGCCAGAACAATTCCAACCAGCCAGTTTGTAAAATCCCCTTTTTGGACGATCAGAAAATTAAAAAGCAGGTGGATGAAAGCCGCTGGAATAATTGTCTTCAGCGCAGTGAGTTTGGTTTCCCCGCTACGGCCGGCGATGAGAACGGCGATGAGAAAAGCGGTTAAAATATGAACCAGAAGAATTGCCGTCAGCGAGAACAGAGTTTCATTGTCGAGTATCCCGATATCCCGAATCCCCTTTCCGTTTGCGAGAAGAACGAAATACGTTTCCGTCAGGCCGAAGAACAAGCCGGTGAGTATCGCGGCAAAGATGAACTTGAACCTCTTGAGGCCAAAAATCCGGCGCAGAATATAGATTGCGGAAAAATACTTGAGGCTTTCCTCAATGATGGCCGCGGCGACAAGAAAAAAGCCGAGATGGGCATAAACATCCAAAACAATTTCTTTTTGGAAAATGATGTTCACAACAACAGCCAGCAGTTGTTCGGCAACAACAGCCGCAAGCGCCGTCAAAATTCCAACAATGGGAGCGCCAAGAAATATATTCATCATTTTTTAACGATATCAAATTGGTTAAAACCAATTTATAATTTCAAGTTTGCGTCCGCCTCAAGCTTTCTCCAGTTATTATAAAACGCTTTTTTGTTTTTGGATAATTTCCACCGGAA
>PFVO01000029.1 GCA_002790655.1 Candidatus Moranbacteria bacterium CG_4_9_14_3_um_filter_44_28
AAAGTTTAACTTAAGGAAGTCAAAAAGAACGAGCAAATAGCTCGTTTTTTGCATATTAATGAAAAATTTGTTATCCTTAAGTTATCCTTAAGTTAAACTTTAGGAAGATGATATGCGAAAGAAGCCATTAGTCAACAATGAATTTTATCATATATACAATCGCGGTGTGGATAAACGCGAAGTATTTTCTGATGATCATGATTGTACTCGTTTTCTACTGTCAATGAATCTTTTAAACGATAAACAAGACGGTCTAATGATAAAATGGCGGGATTACCAGAGATGCGTGAAAAACGCAAACCCAGGCGACTTCCTTAAGTTAAACTTTAGGAAGAGAGAATATCTTGTTGATATTGTCAGTTATTGCTTGATGTCGAATCACTACCATTTTGTTTTGAAACAAAATGTCGAAAAGGGAATTGAAAGATTTTTGCAAAAACTGGGAACCAGTTATACAAAATATTTCAACAAAAAGTATCAAAGGAATGGGTCATTGTTTCAGGGAACATTCAAGTCGTCGCATATCTCATCGACCGGACTTCTGTTACGTATGGCGGTTTATGCAAGTTGCAATAGTGAAATTCACAAAGTGAGTCCGGCTAAAAATTATCCCTGGTGCAGTTTTTTATCGCATGCAAGAATAAAGAAAAATGATATTACTAAAAAGGATCTATTTCTTGAACATTTCAGAAGTGGCAATGATTTTGAAAAATACGCTAAGGAAAATATATTGGATTTTCAAGAAAGAAAACAAAATCAAGATTTGACTATTGAGTAGGGCTTCCTAAAGTTAAACTTTACTTTAGGAACCATAGGAAAAAGTTTATGGAGAAGAAAGAAGTAAAACAAAGAATTGAAAAACTGCGTCGGGAAATCGACAAATTTCGCTATGAATATCATGTTTTGGACAAGCCGGAAGTTTCGGACGAAATTTATGATTCCCTGATGCGGGAACTGCGCGCTCTTGAAGAAGAATACCCTGAATTTAGGACTCCGGATTCTCCGAGTCAAAGAATCGGCGGAAAACCGCTTGCCAAGTTTGAAAAAGTGCGGCACGCTCATCGCCAGTGGTCGCTGGATGACGCTTTTGATTTTGGAGAACTTCAGAAATGGGAAGAAAAAATTATCCGGATGCTTGAAAAAAAGGGCATAAAAGAAAAGCTGGAATATTCCGCCGAGATAAAAATCGACGGACTGAAAATAATTTTGACTTACAAAAAAGGGCTTTTTGTTCAGGGTGCGACGAGAGGGGACGGAATAATCGGCGAAAACGTGACAGAACAAGTGAAAACCATTCAAAGCATACCACTCAAATTAAATAAAAATATCGATATCATTGTTGTGGGCGAAGCTTGGATAAGAAAGAGCGATTTAGAAAAGCTAAACAAAGAGCGTCAAAAGCAGGGCTTGCCCCTTTTTGCCAATTCCCGAAACGCGGCAGCCGGCTCAATCAGACAGCTTGATCCCAAAATTACGGCTAAACGAAGACTAAATTCATTCGTATACGACATTGATGATATTGAAGGCAATTTCCCTCAAACTCAAATCGAAGAGCTGGAACTGCTGAAAAAATTAGGCTTCAAAGTGAATGAACACCACAAATTGTACAAAAATATCGAGGATATTGAAAAATTTTTCAAATCTTGGAGGAAAAAGAGAAGCAGGCAGGAATACGGGATAGACGGCCTTGTTGTCAAAGTCAACCAGAAAAAATTGCAGGACGCGCTGGGTTACACCGGAAAATCTCCCCGCTGGGCGGTTGCCTACAAATTCATTCCGGAAAAAGTGACGACGGTTGTAGAAAACATAAAAGTGCAGGTAGGGCGGACGGGGGCATTGACGCCAGTGGCACATTTAAGGCCGGTGCAGGTGGCCGGCTCAATTGTTTCGCGGGCGACGCTTCATAACGAGGATGAAATCAAAAGGCTGGATATCAGGATCGGAGATACGGTTGTTATTCACAAAGCTGGCGATGTCATCCCGGAAGTGGTGGAAGTGCTGAAAAATCTCCGGACCGGAAAAGAAAGAAAATTTCATATGCCGACCCGCTGTCCGATTTGCGGGGGACTTGTTAAAAAGGAAATTATTAAAAGCGCGATTAAATCTTCCAAGGTTCAACCTTCTATCCAAGGTTCGACCTTTCCCCCCCGACGTAACGTCGGGGTTCCTCAAGGTCGAACCTTGAGCGCGGCTCATTACTGCCTCAACAAAAAATGTTTTGCTATCGAGAAAGAAAATATTATCCATTTTGTTTCCCGAAAGGGTTTTGATATTGAAGGGCTGGGAGAAAAAATAGTGGAGCAGCTGATGAACGAAGGGCTGATTTCAAATGTAGCGGATATTTTTGAACTGACGCAGGGAGATTTGGAACCGCTTGAGCGTTTTGCGGAAAAATCAGCTGATAATTTGGTGAAATCCATTGAAAAAGCCAAGAAAATTGAGTTTCCAAAATTCCTGTTTGCGCTTGGAATCAGGCATGTTGGGGAAGAAACAGCAGTTTTGATTTCACATAACATAAAACACATAACACATAACAAAATCCATAACTTAAGCGATATAATTAAATATTTTCCACAGATTCAAGCAAAGGATTGGTTGAAAATAAAAGGGATAGGGGATAAATCCACAGAGAGTTTGTGCAAGTGGTTTAATAACGACGAAAACAAGAAGTTATTGAAAAAGATGAAAGAATTGGGGGTGGAAGTAAAATTCCCCTTGTTACGTGTTATGAGTTATGTGTTACGTGACAAATCTTTCGTTCTCACCGGCGAGCTGGAAACGATGACCCGCGATGAAGCGAAGGAAAAAATCCGCGCGCTGGGAGGCGATATTTCGTCATCGGTCAGCAAAAACACAGACTATGTCGTGGTTGGCAAAAACCCGGGATCGAAGTATGATAAGGCGAGGGAATTGGGGGTGAAAGTAATCAATGAAAAAGAGTTTCAGAAAATGATTGCTGTCTAATCTTGCTTGAAGCAAAAAGTTAAAGTTTCTCAAGTAGGCTAACCTGCTCCGATGTAACATCGGAGCAGAACGCGATACTTTCAAAACTTCAACTTTTTGCTTCAGCGTCTTATAACCATGCTTTCCAAAAAAGAAGTTCAAAAAATCGCCTCTCTTGCCCGCATTGAAATAACCAATGAAGAAGCCGAAAAATATTCTAAAGAACTTTCGGATATTTTGGGCTTTGTGGAAAAGTTGAATGAAGCGGACACGGAAAATGTCGAGCCGATCGCTCATATCACGGGAGCGAAAAATATAACGCGGGAAGATAAAATTATCGAACATTCAGAAAATACTAAGAAAGGCATTATCGATAATTTTCCAGAGAAAAAGGATAGATTTGATAAGGTGAAGGCGGTGTTTTAATTTACGAACTACGAATTTAAACGAAAATACGAAAGACTGCAAACAAGAAATTATTTATTTTCCACGTTGTCTGTTTCGTACTTTCGCAATTTTCGTTGTTCGTAAATGAATAAACCATGATTCGAGATTTGCACGAAAAATTGATCAACCAAGAAATCACTTCAGAAAAATTGACTGAAGAATATTTTGCTAAGATTGAAAAAAAAGATCCCGAAATAGGGGCTTATTTAAGCCTAAATAAGGAGTTTGCGCTGGACAAGGCCCGGGCGGCGGATAAAAAAATAAAAAACGGCGAAGAAGTTGATCTTTTGGCCGGAATTCCTTGCGCGATAAAAGATAATATCTGCATCGAAGGCCTTCCGGCAACAGCGGGGTCGAAGATTCTTGGAAATTTTGTCTCGCCGTACGATGCGAGTGTAATTTCAAAATTAAAAGAAAACAATTCCGTCTTTTTGGGCAAAACCAATCTCGATGAATTTGCGATGGGCTCATCCACTGAAAACAGCGCCTATCAGGTGACAAAAAATCCGCACGACACAACCCGCGTTCCCGGCGGGTCATCCGGCGGTTCAGCGGCGGCAGTGGCGGCAGATGAATGTGTTTGGGCGCTGGGGTCCGATACAGGTGGCTCAATTCGCCAGCCAGCTTCGTTCTGCGGGGTTGTGGGCCTCAAGCCGACCTACGGTCTTGTTTCCCGCTACGGTCTCATTGCTATGGCTTCAAGTTTTGACCAAATAGGACCGATTGCAAAAACAGTCGAAGATGCGGCGATCATTCTCACAAGAGTCGCAGGATGCGATAGAAAAGACGTGACGACGATGCTCGCCGGAGGCAGGTCTGCCTTTGGCGGAAAAAGCGCCGGCACAATTTACGAAGATCGTTTAACTGGAGACGTAGATAGTATTAAGATCGGTGTTCCGAAAGAATATTTTGCGGAAGGCGGATTGGACAAGAGTGTAAAAAGTTTGGTAGAAAAAGCGATAAAAAAATACGAAAAACTAGGCGCTGAAATTGTTGGTATCAGTCTTCCCAGCGGCGAGTATGCTCTTGCGACCTATTATATCATTATGCCCTCGGAAGTGAGTTCAAATCTGGCACGCTTCGACGGAATCCGCTATGGTCAATCAATTGAAAAAGAAATCGAAATTGATGAAAACATGATCTTGAGGGATATCTATTTCAAATCCCGCGCCAAATATCTGGGAAAGGAAGTGAAGCGAAGAATTATGCTCGGAACCTACGCTCTTTCCGCCGGATATTACGACCAGTATTATCTCAAAGCTCAAAAGGTGCGCGCGCTTATTAAAAAAGAATTCGAGCAAATTTTCAAAAAGGTGGATCTGATTCTCGGCCCGACCGCTCCAACGCCGGCTTTCAAAATCGGGGAAAAAACGGAAAATCCGCTGGAAATGTATCTTTCCGACATTTACACGGTGACGGCCAACATTGCCGGCGTTCCCGCTATTTCCATTCCCTGCGGAAATGTTAAAATAGAAGGGAAAGAACTGCCGGTTGGGCTGCAGCTCGCGGGAAAATGGTTTAGGGAAAAGGAATTATTAAGCACCGCTTATGCCTTTGAAAAAAGTTAGAAATTTTATCCTTTAGCTATGGAACTCGACATCGGATCAATTTTTTCATCATCTTGGAGTGCTTTTTCGCAGTCGCATTTCTTTTTTTACGTGAAAATAGTTGCCGGATTTGCAACGGCAGTGCTTCTCGTTGCCAATATATTGCTTCTCTCAAAAAGAGTGCGGACTGATGTAAGGATTGCCCTTTACGGAACGAGAGTTCCCAGGCTCAAGAAATCAAAATATATTTCCAGTTGGGAAAGCATTAAGGGGAGACTGGAAGATAAAAGCATAGCCAGCGGGAAAATGGCGCTAATTGAAGCGGATAAGATGCTTGATGAGGTATTGGGAAAACTTGGCTATGCCGGGAAGGATGCGGCAGAGAAGGTGAGCAATATCAAGCCTGGGCAGATAGCAGGAATCGAGGGTATGCGTGAAGTGCAAGCGCTTCATAAAAAGATAATCGAGAATCCTGCATATAAAACAAGTTTGGATGAAATAAAGGCGGCCTTTGAGATTTATGAGAAAGTTTTTCGAGGACTGGAAATAATAGAATAATTTTTTATCTTAAAATTCATGACTAAAATTGCCATAAATGGTTTCGGCCGGATTGGCCGGCCGACGCTCAAAGTTGCGCTCGAGAAAAATGATCTGGAGGTTGTAGCGATAAATGATCTCGCCGACGATAAAACGCTGGCTCATCTTTTGAAATACGACAGCTTGTACGGGATTTACGAAAAAAGTGTTGAAGCGGGCAATGGAGAAATAATTGTTGGTGGGAAAAAAATAAAGAGTCTTACCGAACCGGATCCGACCAAACTGCCCTGGAAAGAATTGGGTGTTGATATAGTTCTCGAGTGCAGCGGCGTTTTTACAAAGCGCGAGGAGGCCGTGAAACATATTGAAGCGGGAGCAAAAAAAGTGATTCTAAGCGCTCCTCCGGAGGGGGAAGGGGTGCCGGTTTACCTAATTGGAGTGAACGAAAACGAATTGAAACCCGAAGACGATATTATTTCCAACGGTTCCTGCACGACCAATTGCTTGGCGCCGATGATTCGGGTCCTTGACGAAAAATTCGGAGTGGAAAAAGGTTTTATGACTACAATTCACTCATACACAAACGACCAGCGAATTCTCGATCTTCCTCACAAGGACCGGCGAAGGGCCCGGGCGGCGGCCGTGAATATAATTCCGACTTCGACTGGAGCGGCAACAACAGTTGCCAAGGCTATGAAAGGACTTGAAGGGAAATTGAACGGCATTGCTCTTCGCGTTCCGACACCGGTGGTTTCAGCGACGGATTTTGTTTGCGTTTTGAAAAAAGAAGCGACGGTCGAGGAAATAAACGGCGCCTATCGGGAAGCGGCTGATACTTATCTCAAAAACATTTTGGCGGTAACTGAAGAAGAACTGGTATCGATGGATTTCAGGGGCAATCCGGCCAGCGCGATTGTTGATATGGTGCTCACGATGGCCGAAGGAAATCTGGCAAAAGTCGTCGGCTGGTATGACAATGAATGGGGATACGCGAACAGATTGGTCGAGATGGCGGAACTTATTTCACGAAACATGTAACATGAAACACGAAACATGATAGGAATTTTTGACTCCGGAGTCGGGGGGCTCACCGTTGTTAAAGAAATTAAAAAAGAATTGCCGGACGTTCCCATAATCTATTTCGGCGATACGGCGCGGCTGCCGTACGGGAATAAAAGTGCCGAAACGATTCAAAAATTCTCGGTTGAGATAGTTGATTTTCTTGAAAATAAAGGCTGCAAAACGATTGTCATTGCCTGCAACAGCGCGTCGGCGCTCGCGGCGGATTATTTGAGAGAGAAATATTCAAACCTCGAGATATACGACGTTGTAAGTTCCGGAGCGGAAGCGGCGGCCGAGAGCACTGAAAAGAAAAAAGTCGGGGTTATCGGGACTGCCGCAACCATAAATAGCGGCGTCTATGAGAAGAAGATTTCTGAAATTGATCTGGAAATTAAGGTTTTCACGAAAGCCTGCCCGCTTTTCGTCCCGCTGGTCGAAGAAAACTGGATCAAGCGGCCCGAGACAAAAAAAATCGCCAGAACATATTTAAGGGAATTGAAATTAAACAAGATTGATACCTTGCTTCTGGGCTGCACGCATTATCCGCTTCTTGAAAAAGTTATTTCCGGCGTGATGGGGCGAAGGACCAGAGTAATCGCTTCGGGCAGCAAGCTTGCCGGGAAATTGCACGAAAAATTCAGGGATCAAGCCGGCAAAGGGAAGGATAAATATTATGTTAGCGATCTGACGCCACATTTCAAGACGTTGGCGAGCAGAATACTTGGGAAAAATACAGAGATAGAGAAAGCGGAAATATGATTAATGATTAATTAAAACAAAAATGTTCGATATTCTTATTAAAAACGGCACCGTCGTTGATGGAACCGGAAAACCAGGATTTGAAGCCGATGTCGCTGTTTCGAAAAACAAAATCGCCAAAATAGGAAAAGTCAGATGGTCAAAGGGCCGGGCGGAAATTGACGCCTCTGGCAAAGTTGTCGCGCCGGGTTTTATCGACATTCACAATCATTCCGACGGATACTGGAGGATTTTTCTAGACCCCGAGCTTCCGAGTCTGGTCTGTCAGGGAATAACGACAATTATCGGCGGGAATTGCGGGGCTTCGATCGCGCCGCTCACTGACGGAAAAATAATCGAGTCGATCCAAAAGTGGGCGGACATAAAACAAGTAAACGTTGATTGGTTGTCCTTCGGCGAATTTTCTGAAAAGATGCGCGAAAGAAAATTGGGAATTAATTTTGGATCGCTTGTAGGGCATGGAACTTTGCGCCGGGGCATGACTCTTGACGAAATGCGCCGCCTTGACCGGCATGAGCTTGATGTAATTGGAAAGATTCTTCAAAAGTCTTTTAATGAAGGAGCTCTCGGGCTTTCAGCGGGACTGGCCTATAGCCATGAAAGGGAAGCAACCTGGGATGAACTTGTCGAGCTTGCGGAGATTGCCAAAGAGAACAGCCGATTCTATTCAACTCACTTGAGAGACGAATCCGGGAATATCCTGACGGCTCTTCAGGAGGCAGTTGATCTTGCCAGGCAGACCGGAGTTAGCCTCCAGGTGTCTCATCTCAAGGTGATGGGCGAGGAAAACTGGCCGCTTATGGACGAAGCTTTGGCGAAAATCGAAAAAGCCCAAAGGGCGGGAATTGACATAAATTTCGATGTCTATCCCTATACCCAGACCGGCTCCGTTCTTTATGTTTTCCTCCCCGCTTGGGCGGCTGACGGAGGAAAGAAAATGCTTTTGCGGCGGCTCAAGGAAAAACATCTGCGGAAAAAGATAATTTCCGAAATGAAAGAAACTGCCCGGTACCATTATGAAGATGCGGTGATTGCCATCTGTTCATTGGGAAAATCCCTTAACCAGCGCAAAATTTCCGAAATCGCAAGAGAACAGGAAGTTTCGGTTGAGGAAGCCATTGTCAATCTGCTTTCTGCGAGCGAGGGAAGAGTGATCACAATTGCCGAAGTGTTGAGCGAAGAAAACGTGAAAAAGGCGATCAAGCACCCGCTCTCAATCATTGCAACGGACGGCGCGGGCTATGACGCGAAGCACAAGGAGTCCGGGGAGCTCGTTCATCCCAGATGTTTCGGGACTTTTCCCCGCGTGTTAGGCAAATATGTCCGTGAAGAGAAACTGTTGAGTTTGGAAGAAGCAGTCAAAAAGATGACTTCAATGCCGGCGAAGAAAATTGGCATTTCTAATCGCGGCATACTGGAAAAAAATTATAAAGCTGATATAGTTGTTTTTGATCCGGGGAAAATTAGGGATTTGGCGACAGTTGAGAATCCCTATCAATATTCCGAAGGCGTAAGCGATGTGATCGTGAACGGAAAATTTGCTTTGCAGGATGGGAAGATAACGGGGGAAACGGCGGGGGAGTTCATTTCTGCATAAAGTATAATGTATCAAGTATAAAGTATTTGGATTTTTATTTTTTGGATACATAATACATGATACATAATACACGATACATAGTTGAAGAAATCCGATTTCAAGGGCAAAAAGGTGACAGTTATGGGCATTGGTCTTCATGGCGGCGGAGCGGCATCCGTTCGTTTTTTTGCGGAAAATGGAGCCAAAGTGATTGCGACGGACATGAAAACGGAGAAAGAGCTGGAACCCTCGCTTAAAAAATTAAAGGATCTCAAAAATGTCACCTTTGTTTTGGGCCAGCACCGAATGGAAGATTTTGAAAATGTCGATATAGTCATCAAAGGCCCGGCGGTGCCGTGGAATTCAAAACATATTCAAGCGGCTCTCAAGAAAAAAATTCCGGTTGAAATGGATTCGAGTATTTTCTTTAAATTATGTAAACTGACGATTATCGGGGTGACGGGAACGAAAGGAAAAACAACAACCGCGACTTTGATAGCGGAAATCTTGAAAAGCGCCGGAAAAAAAGTTTTCACAGCGGGAATCGGGCAAAAGCCGGTTTTGGGTGCTCTTGATGAAGTTGGTGACGAAAAAAAGGGAGCGGTTGTTTTCGAAATTTCCAGTTGGAGACTTTCTGCTTTGGGGCGGGCCGGCTTGAGCCCGCATATTGCGGTGATTACGAATATATTTCAAGACCACCTGAACTATTACTCCGCGATGGAGAAATATATCGCCGACAAGAAATATATTTTTTCCAGTCAAAAGGAGGACGATTTCGTGATTTTGAATTACGATGATGAAAATACGCGGATTTTATCGGATGAGGCAAAATCGAAGGTGATATTCTTCACTGCCAATGCGAAGATTGATTCAGGTTGTGATTTTATCGGTGTGAAAGAAGGAAAAATATTTTACCGGAATGGCAGTGAGGAGAAAATCATTTGTGATATTAATGATATTAAATTGCGCGGAGGCCACAATTTATATAATGTTCTCGCGGCAGTGGCAGCGACACTGGCTTATGGCGTCGCGCCGGAAAAAATTTGCGAGGCAGTGAAAAATTTCAAAGGCGTTCCGCACAGACTGGAATTTGTGCGTGAAATTGACAAAGTAAAATATTACAATGACACCGCAGCCACCATGCCTGACGCGGCCATTGCGGGAATCAATTCTTTTTCCAAACCGATTGTTCTTATTGCGGGCGGGGCAGACAAAAATTTGGAATTCAAAAGCTTAGTCAAAACTATCAGTGAAAAAGTTAAGAAATTGATTTTACTTAAAGGCGAAGCGACAGAAAAAATCAAGTCAGAGCTTAACCGAGAGCTCGGCTCTCGGGTGATAATCGACAGTGAATTTGATAATATGGAAAAAGCGGTGATTCGGGCAAAAAACCTCGCTGGCCCCGGCGACATCGTTTTGCTTTCCCCCGGCGCGGCCAGTTTCGGATTATTTTTAAATGAGTTTGATCGAGGAGAAAAGTTCCGGGAAGCGGTGGGAAAACTGACTTGACACGCTTTTTCAGCCTGCTATTATTTACCCAGTACCAATTTTAGTTGATTATATTCGGAGAATTGGAAAAATAGATGAATTGGTGCTGGGTTATATTTACCTTATAAGAATTAACTTAAAAACGCATAAAATAATTTAGTCGATCATTTAGCCATAATCGGGGTAAGCCCGTCAAAGTTTTGCTTCGCAAAACTTAAGCGGGTAAATGAAAGACGCGACTGGAATAGTGTGTAATACTAATGATTACAGATTATTCTGGTCGTGTTTTCGTTGTCTAAACACGAAGAACTTTGACAATTGAATCCTTACTAATTTGCCAGCATATAAATTAGTGAGGAAAACCCTGATTAAATATTTCGCTTTGCGAAATTTAACGGGGTGAACAATCGCAAGTTTTTGTGGTTGTCCTGGTCCCGTTGCTTTCGAGCAACGGGAAAGTGCCAAGCCCCGATAGTATCCCGCCTCGGCGGGAACACGGGGTAAAAGTCTATTCTCAAATCTAAATTCATTTAGATTCAAGTTACTTTATAGAGTTCACTGGAATTTCTATCAAAAAATTCCGGGTTCTCAAATTGGGAATTTATCTTATTATTGGCCCCGTCATTCGACAGGGCTCAATAAGAATTTCGATAAATCTCAATTCTTATTGAGAGTTTGATCCTGGCTCAGGATGAACGCTGGCGGCGTGGATAAGGCATGCAAGTCGCGTGGGTTTAGGCCCACGGCAAACGGGTTAGTAATGCATAGGAACGTACCCTCAAGTCTCGAATAATCCTTCGAAAGGAGGAATAATGCGAGATAGTTCTCTTCGGAGTAAAGATTTATCGCTTGAGGAGCGGCCTGTGTCCTATCAGCTTGTTGGCGGGGTAATGGCCCACCAAGGCTATGACGGGTAGGGGATGTGAGAGCATGATCCCCAACATTGGGACTGAGACACTGCCCAAACACCTACGGGTGGCTGCAGTCGAGAATCTTCGGCAATGGGCGAAAGCCTGACCGAGCGACGCCGCGTGGAGGATGAAGGCCTTCGGGTTGTAAACTCCTTTTGCAAGGGAAGAAACCGTGT
>PFVO01000042.1 GCA_002790655.1 Candidatus Moranbacteria bacterium CG_4_9_14_3_um_filter_44_28
ATTAGAGGAAAAAGGAGTCAACCTAAACCAAGGAGCTGAATCATTATTATCTTACCTTTTAGCCCGCCTTTCTTTCAAAGACTAGATCCAGCGCTTCCTGCTTTTGCGAGAAATGAGTACTTGACACATACTGATTCGTCTGCTGAATTATAGTTTTAACATTGTTTATAATAAATTAAATTTTATGGATTACCTAGCAACTCATCAATGGATTTTATTCGCCGTCATTCTCTGGGCTCTTCCCTGGAAAGGTGTTGCGCTTTGGAGGGCGGCGCGAAGAAGGGATATCGGCTGGTTCATCGCCATTCTGATTCTCAATACTCTGGCAATTCTTGAAATAATTTATATTTTCTTTGTTTCCCGAAAGCCGCAAGCCGATATAGAATCACTCGGTGAAAACCAGCCCGTAAAAAAGAAAGTTATCTGACCTATTGACATTTGCCAAAGAAATTATTAGTATTTATATTTAGAAACAACAATTCGGCTAATAAATAAATTTTCCATTTATGTCTAAGCCAAAAATCCAGCCCTTGGGCGAAAACGTGCTTGTTGAGCCGGCAAAATCAGACGCCAAAACCGCTTCGGGAATTGTTCTTCCCGATACCAGCGAAGAAAAACCGCAGGAGGGAACTATAATCGCCATTGGAGATGACAAAAAAATCAGAGCAAAGCCCGGACAAAAAGTGATTTACTCAAAGTATTCCGGAAATGAGATTAAGGTAGAAGAAAAGGAATACCTGCTCGTGAAAAACGAAGATATTCTGGCAATTGTGAGATAGCCCTCTCTGCCGGCTAACAACTCCTATCTGCCGCTTTCTATTTTTCCTCCCGCACTTTTCCATTCTTCAATTCCGCCTTCCATTTGATATACACTGAAAAGATTCAAATCAAAAAGAATTGACGCTGCCTGATAACCTTCAGCCTCGTTTCCGCCATAAATGATTATCTTCTTCGCGACCGGAATTTCTTTTTTTCGCGTCTCGATTTCCGCGAGAGGAATGTTAACGGCTCGGATTATGTGCTCGCGGGAAAAATCGCTTTTGCTCCTAACATCAAGAAACTGAATGGCATCCGGGTTCATTTCGGATTCTTTTTCAATGCCGGCAATCGAAATTCTTTTCACCTTCGAGCTGTTTCCGCCCGAGGCTCCCGACGAAATCAGCGGATAGCCTAGATCTCTCCAGCCGGAAATCCCTCCTTGGAGATATTTGCAGTTCACAAATCCCAAATCCAGCAGACGATTGACAAGGGAAGCCACGCTTTCCAAATCATCGCCGCTTCCAACAACAATAATGTCCGACGTTTTTTGAATCTCCGGCAAACCGGAAATTTCCGCACCGGCCTTGCCCGCCTCAACATTAATTGAAGCTTCTATGTGGCCGTGGCTGAAATCGGAAACGCTGTTTGCGTCAAGAATGAATAATTTTGATCCATTTTTTATTTTTTTGAATAAATCTTGAGCGGAAATAGAGGGAGCTTTTATAATTTCCTCGCTGATTTTTTGCTCTTCGCGCTGGTTTCTTTTCTCGGCCGACTCGAAAACGAACGGCTTCAGCAAAAACCAGGCAATGACAAAAATTATAAGAACGAATCCAACAATGAATATTCTCTGCTGTTCTTTTTCGCATCTCATGGGTTCAGCCTCCTAAATTAATTCCTATAAAATTCTGGTTTCCCCGGATGAAGTCATTAATACTCATTGGCTTTTTGCCTTCCAGCTGAATTTTTTTTAGCAAAATCAAACCCTTTCCTGTTTGTACGCCAACGTCCTGACCATATTTTACAACCTCGCCCGGTTTTTTTCCAGCGCTGGCTTTCTGTTCGGCAGAAATACTGATTAATTTCAGTCTGAACAGGCGTCCGTTTTTGTCATAAGAAGTAAAAATTCCCGGCCAGGGCTGATAGGCCCGGTGCTTGCGGTATATTTCTTCGGCTGGCTCACTCCAGTTGATTCTCCCGTCCTTGCGCCCGATAGGCTTGCAATATGTTGCTTTCGTCTCGTCCGGCGGCTGCGGTTTGATCTCTCCCGAAATCCAATCGGGAACAAATCCAACAAGCATCTTCGCTCCCAGCCTGCCCAATTTCCCCAGAAGATTTTTTGCTGTTTCGCTTTCGCCGACCTGAATTTTTTCCTGCATCAAAACATCGCCCTTGTCCATTTTTTCATTCATGAGCATCAGGGTAACTCCCGTTTCTTTTTCGCCGCCAAGAATTGCGCCCTGCACCGGCGACGCGCCGCGATATTTCGGAAGAAGAGACGCATGCACGTTGACAGAGCCGTAACGCGGAATTTTGAGAATTTCTTTCGGCAAAATTTTTCCATAAGCGGCAACAATAATCAAATCCACCCCAATTTCTCTAATTTTTCCAATCAAACTTTCGTTCCGCAAATTTTCCGGCTGAAAAATTTTGATCTTTTTTCCAAACGCCAGCTTTTTCACCGGCGAAAAAATCGTTTCCTGTTTTCGGCCGATTTTTTTGTCCGGTTGCGTAAAAACAGCAACGACATTAAACCCGTTTTTTATCAGAGCTTTTAGGATAACCGCCGCAAAATCAGACGTTCCGAAAAAAATAATTTTTTTATTTCTTTTCTTCATATTTTACCGCTCGATCAATCACCAAAATCCCGTCTAAATGATCAATTTCATGCTGTAAAACCCGCGCCAAAAGCCCTTCGGCTTTGATTTTGATTTTTTTGCCGCTTAGGTCTCTGGCTTTTATTTTCACCTTCACCGGCCGCTCGACCGGAAAAAATTTTCCCGGAAAACTCAAACATCCCTCTTCAAAAATTTCTTTTTTTCGCGATTTGGATTTTATTTTCGGATTAATTAAAATATGGGGAACATTGTCCACCTTGGCGACGCAAATCCGGAGATCCGAACTGACCTGCGGCGCGGCCAATCCGATTCCTTTTTCGGCTTCCATTACTTTCATCATACCGGAAACCAGCCGAGTCAGTTTCGAGTCTTTGAAATCATTGACTTCCCGCGTTTTTTTGCGAAGAAAATCGTTGGGGTATTTGAGAATTTTTAGCATATATTTATATCGTGCTTATTGGATCAACGTCAACCGTCCAGCCTTTTCTCAAGCCGCCTATTATCGGATATAGCGGCAGTTTTTCAAGCTTTTTACCGCACGGAATTTTTATCAAAATGTTTTTATAGAAATAACCTCTTTTTTTCGAGGCGGGCGGTTCATACGGCTCGGAAACTTCTATTTCATTATTGCCAGCCGCCGCAAGCAAGTCAAATACCTCTTTTGTTTCTTTTTCAGTCTTCTTCTTTGAATTGTCCCGATAAAATAATTTCACGATCCCCGAGAAAGGAGGATAAAAAAGTTTTTTTCGCAACTTGATTTCATTTTTATAAAAATCCCGATAGCTTTTCGAATTCAGATAGTCAAGAACTTCCTCTTTCGGTGAAAAGGTTTGTACAAGGAATCGGCCGGTCTCTTTCACTAAATTTTTGGCTTGTCTGAAATTGGAAAGCGCCTGCTCCATTGAATTGAAATCGGCGAGATGAAGATGCTCCTGCGCCGAAACAACACCGACCAGATCAAAATCAAAAAATCCGCCTAGCTTCAAAGCTATTTGAGTGCCAATAATTATATCAATTTCCCCGTTTTTTAATTTTTCCCTGAATTCCTCGTATTTTTTGACGGATTTTACATTATCAATGTCAAGGCGGATTACTCTGGCCGAAGGAAAAAGCCTTTTGATTTTCCGCTCAACGAGCTGGGTCCCGATTCCAAGATGGGAAAACTGAAAACCGCCGCAATTCGGACAAAAACTGAAAAGGTCCGACCGAAACGGACAATGAAGGCAACGATAGCTGTGAGAATCTTCGAAATAGACAACGGGCCGGTCGCATTGGGGACATTTCAAAATGCTTTGGCAGTTTTGACAAACGGAAAACGTTGAATAACCGCGGCGTTTGGCAAGCAGCAATATCTTTTTTTTCCCGTCCAGCGCCCGGGAAATGCTTTCGTAAAGTTTTTTTGAAACAGGGAAGTCCGGATTGTTTCTTTCCCGATACAAGTCTGCGATTTCTGTCTTTTTTTCTTCTCCGGCGCTTTTTTCCATATTCAGTATCCGCCATTTTTCTTTTTCAGCTTTCCAAAAAGTTTCGATCGACGGGCTGAAGCTTTCCAAAACTATTTTTGCGTCCCATAAACCAGCCAGGATTTCAGCCGCCCTCACCGCGCTATAGCGGGGATTCATATTCCATTGTTTGTGGGAAATATCCTGTTCCTCTTCGAGAATCACCAGTCCCAGTTTTGAAAAAGAAAGAAGCACTCCCAGTTTAGTCGCTACAACAATTTTTATTTTCCCTTCCCTGATTTTTTTCCACAAGTAAAAAAATTGTCCTTTGGAAATTCTCCCGTGAACAAGCGCGATCTCTTCATCCGGAAAATACTCCTGGAATTTTCTTCGCATTTCATAGGAATAGTATATTTCCGGAACAAGAATAAGGCATTGTTTTCCCGTTTTCGCAACCCTGGAAACTAGCGACAAATTTAGATTTAATCTTTTTCCGGCAGAGCCGATAACTAAAAATTTTTTGTTTTTACTATTTAATACAATTTTAGCCTCTTTTATATAAGAAAACTTATTTTTACTAAAAATCTTCCTGATTTTTTCTTTTTTCTTTTTTATATTTAATATTTTTTCCGGCGTCATCAACTTCAAAAAAATCCCAAGCGGCGATAGATAATGATTTGATAATTTCTTCGCCAATTCAATCTGCCACTCGGAAAGCATTTTTTCTTCGACAACTGAATTAATTTTTTTCAATTTTATTCCGCCCGTTCGGGGAAAATCTTTTTTCGAGGAGACGACAATGCCCTGAATAATTCTCCGATGGAAGGGAATATTTGCCAAAGTTCCGATTGGAAGGGTTTTGTCGCATAAATACGAAAAAACCTGCGTTTTCAGAATCGGCAGGCGGACGAGGGGAGCGACTTGAATGATAAAATTCTTTTTCATTGTGAATACTTTTCAACGGAAAACTTATAGATTTCTATGCTTTTTTCTGTTTCTGGACTTATTCCGCCTTTTTGGCAGGCAATTGCGAGCTGCTGTTCGACTGTGTCAATTCCTTCAAGATTGGGGAGCAACAATCCGCACCGGCCATCGGGACATTTCACAATAACACCGTATTTTTTCGGGTCAAGTTCACTCATATCAGAAATCTTTTCAGATTCACTCAACAAACTAATTTCGACCGACAAGTCAGCTAATTCATCAACCGAAATTGGAACAAACCGGTGATCCCTGGAACAGGCGGAGACCGCATTCATAATAATTTCTTCCGCCAAATTTTTATGGGCTGGCAAATATGTCCCGATACATCCCCGCAGTTCTTTGTTTTTATGCAAACTCACGAAAACTCCGTGATTTTTTTCATAAAATTCCGGCGGCAAATTTTCAGAAATATCAATAATTTTTCCGGTTTTTATGTATTCCTCAATCGTGTATTTGGCTAGCTGAACATGGAAGCTCATGAAAAAGATGTTCAATTTTAATTTCTAGTTTTGAATTTCGATTGAAACTTGAATGACTTAGTACTTTAATTAAAAATTAAATCATTAAGAATTGATTCAAAATTCGAAATTCTAAATTCATAATTCACTTTATATTCAAACTCGCCACCATATATCCTACCCCAAACGGTGCTTCGTAGCTCAAAGATTTTACCTCCCAGCGAAGACCAGAAAGCGCTCCGAGAAGAATCACTATGGAGCGCAAACCGCATTCACCAGCCTCTTCGATAAGCTCCTGATCCAAATTAAGAATCCCTTTTATATTTTTCTGCTGAATCAATTCTGTCAATTTTTTGTCAAAAACCCTTCCTCGCGGAGAATAGCCGGCCGGCGCCTCCGGCGTCACCCGATGCGAAAGGTCCCCGCTGGCGATGAAAGAGATTATTTTCGGCGAACTTTGCAAAACCTTTCCCAATACTTCGCCAAATCTAAAATGATAATCAAGCGGCAGCATTGAAAAGGACATATGAATTAATCCGGGATTATAGCTCAAATCTTTTTCGCTGATCAAATAATACAACGGGACAAGCGCTCCGTGATCAAGCTCCAATTCTCTGGCGAGGCCAACCGGCAAACGGGCCGCTCGGCCGCTTGCCGCAATCTCATCAATCAGCTCCCGGTCATTCTCAAAAACAAATTTTCGCTGATCCCCAAACTGGCCCAAATCCCCGCGAAGGGTGGGGGAATAATTGATAACAAACTTATCATACTGAACCGGCCCATGGGGTGAGACAAGAACAATCGTATCCGCTTTCACCGCCCGAAACTTTTCACCAGCTGCTTTCATCGCGTTTACGGTTTTCCGGCACAAATTCAAGTTGCTCCGGCCAATAGTCGAGATTATGATAGGCGGATGGGGAGTGATAGCGGCGAATCTAATCATATATTTCCCATATGAACGTATTTCAGTCCGGCTGATTTTCCGATTTCGTAAGCTTTTTTTATTTTTCCAATTGGTGTTTCGGGAAGATGCTGAAGTTTCCACGAAATCGCGCCCGAAAAAGCGCTTACATGCCACGGGACAAAATCGCCCAACTTATTTTTGACGAAGCGGGCAATTTTTTCAAGCATTTTTTCGTCATCAGATAGAGTCGGGATTATGAGCGTTGTTGTCTCAAGCCATATTTTGCTTTTCACAACTGCTTTGCAGTTTTCAAGAACCGGCCCAAGCCGCGCCCCGCAATTTTCGCGATAGAACTTGTCGTCGAAGGATTTTATGTCAATATTTATCGCATCAAGATAGGGTATGATCAACTTGAGAGTTTCTCCGCTCATAAAGCCGTTGGAGACCCAAATATTCTTAAGCCCCGCCTTTTTAGCCAGCTTCATCGTGTCGAGCGCGTATTCCAAAAAAATAGTCGGCTCGGTATAAGTATAGGAAATACTGGGACAATTATTTTCTTTGGCAAGCCGGACAACTTTTTTCGGCGGCAAGTCTTCTCCGCTATTTTCAATCATCTCCCGGGCCACGTCGGGCGTTTTGCCAAATTGAGATATCGTCCAATTTTGACAATTGCCGCAGCGAAAGTTGCAACCGACGGTACTAATTGAGAAGGTATAAGTCCCCGGCATAAAATGAAAAAGCGGCTTTTTTTCAATCGGGTCAATATTGGCCGCAATGGCCCGGCCGTAAACCAATAGGTATAATTTTCCGCCGATATTCTCCCGCACACCGCACGTCCCGCGTTTCCCGGGAGCAATCACACAGCGATGCGAGCAAGTCTGACATTTGACAACCTTATTTTTCACTTCTTTATATAGAATTGATTCTTTCATTGCTTTATACTTTTCTCTTTGATACAATCTTAACATAAAGAAAGTCTAATTAAAAGACAATAAATATGCCAAAGATTGAAAAGGAGGACAAAAAAACATCCAATGTCATAAATTTAAAAGACCGAAGAGGTGAGACAAGAGTTGATGTATTTCAGCGTCTGCATGAGGAAATGGTTAATAATCCCGATTTCCAAAAAGAGATGAGGCAAAAAGATTTGGATCTGCTGAAAAAAATAGAAAACGAAAACCCTCCGCCAAACCTGCGAGTTATTAAAAGATGCAAAAAATAATTTTTAGTTTTTACATATGAGAGACCGCGATCGATTTTATAAACATGTCAGGGAGGAGGATAAGAAAATTTTCAGTGCAATCTCCGGCGAACTTGACCGCCAGCAGTGGGGACTCGAGATGATCCCGTCGGAATCATATGCCTCCCGGGCAGTGCTCGAAGCGATGGGGTCGGTGCTGAACAATAAATATTCCGAAGGATATCCCAAAAAACGCTACTATGGAGGCCAGAAATACGCGGATATCACCGAGCAGATTGCCATCAGGCGCGCAAAATCGCTCTTCAAGGTCACTCACGCCAATGTCCAGCCGTATTCAGGGTCACCGGCCAATTTCGCGGCCCTAAACGCTGTATGTACGCCAGGCGATACGATAATGGGCATGGATCTGCGGTTCGGAGGCCACTTGACACATGGCTGGAAGGTCAGTGTAACCGGAAAATACTTTAATTCCATTCAATACACCACGGACAAAAACGGCTTTTTGAATTTTGACGAAATTGAGAAATTAGCCAAAAAACACAAACCGAAAGTCATCATTTGCGGATATACGGCTTATCCTCGCGTGATAGACTTTCCAAGATTCGCAAAAATCTCCCGGCGTGTCGGGGCTTACCTTCTGGCTGACATTGCCCACATCGCCGGGCTTGTCGCTGCCGGCGTTCATCCCAGCCCGGTTGGCCACGCAGAAATTATTACGACCACCACTCACAAAACTTTGCGCGGTCCGCGAGCAGGAATGATTATGTGCAATGGCAACCCGTCTGACCCACTGAAACCCGTCAAAAATCCAACCAAAAAAGATTTGCCGACTCTCATTGACCGCTCAATTTTCCCGGGTCTTCAGGGCGGACCGCATATGCACACCATCGCCGGTATCGCCGTCGCTTTGAAAGAAGCCTCGACAAAAGAATTTCGGGATTGGGCGAAACAAGTTGTGAAAAACGCGCAAAAACTCGCCGAAATTTTCAACACCCGCGGATTGCGGCTTTCAACCGGCGGGACAGATAATCATCTGATTTTGATGGATGTCACACCTTTCAAAATAACCGGAAAAGAGGCTGAAGAAAGGCTGGACAGAATCGGCGTGACGCTCAACAAAAACATGATCCCCTATGATCCGCGCCCGCCCTTTGACCCGAGCGGCATCCGCCTCGGAACACCCTGCGTCACCATCCGCGGAATGAAAGAAAAAGAAATGGAAATTCTCGGAAACGCCATCGCCAATACGCTGGAAAGCAGGAAGAATATAAAAAAATCAGCCAAAATTGTGAAAGAATTATGCCGGGAGTTTCCGCTCTACAAAAATTTATGAAATTATTAAACGGTAAAAAACTAGCCGACAAAATAAAGCTTCGGTTGAAGAAAAAAATTGCCAAAATGAAAAAAAAACCGTCTTTAGCTATGGTCCTTGTTGGAAGCGACCAAGCGTCAAAAATTTATATCCGTAACAAGAAAAAGGCTTGCAAGGAAGTAGGAATAGAAAATAAAGAAATAACTCTTCCGGTAAATATTTCACAAAAAAAATTGATTGCCGAAATCAAAAAATTGAATCGAAATAAAAAAATTACAGGCATTATTCTCCAGCTTCCAATTCCCGCGTATCTTGACAAGTATAAAGTTCTTGAAGCGATTGATCCGCGAAAAGACGCCGACTGTCTCCACCACTTGAATTTCGGAAAATTTTTACAGGTCGGTGAAAAAAAATCGGTTGTCATTCCGGCCACGGCCATTGGAATTATTAAGTTATTGGAGGAATATAAAATTCCAGTTGAAGGAAAAAGCGCGGTCGTAATGGGTTATTCAGACATTGTTGGAAAACCGACAACGGAACTTTTGATAGACCGGAAGGCAACCGTCACCGTCTGCCATAGCAAGACCCAAAATCTAAAAAATATCACGCGAGAAGCGGATATAATCATTGTCAGCACCGGCGTGAAAAATATTCTCACCGGCGATATGGTAAAAGGGGGAGTAGTTGTGGTTGATGTCGGAATCCACTATGTCCCAAATAAAAAAATTTACCCTCACACCAGATTCGGTGTGGGGGTCCACGGGGATGTAGATTTTGCTTCGGTTTCCAAAAAGGCTTCTTTCATCACCCCCGTCCCTGGCGGCGTCGGTCCGATGACGGTTGCCATGCTGATGTGGAATACGGTAAGACTAGTAAAAGCTAAATAACCTCCTCTTCCAGCTCCTCTCGGGGAGCTTTTTTTCTTTTTACGAGTTGTCTCACAATTTCAAGTTCCAGCGAGCCGAATTCTTTGAGAACGAAAAGAAAAAAGATATATATTGCAAACAGTATCGCGGACCAGAGAATGAAAGCATAATGTCCTTTTGGAAAAAAAGTTGAAATAAAATACATTACAAAAGAAGCCAGAATAATCTTTAGAAAACTTGAAAATCTGAACAAGTATCCAAAATATCTGTAAGAATACGCGAGCACCAAGACCATCGCCACAAAAGAAGTTATTGAAGTGGCAACCGCTGCTCCAACAAGTCCGTATTTTTTGATGAGGAAATAACTCAAGATGATATTCACCGCAAGACCCGCAAAAGAAATGATCATCGGCGCTTTCACTTTTCCCGCGCCATTTAAAGCAAAGGCCATTACATAAAAAATTGTGAGGAAAGTCACTCCCGACATCAAAATCGACATCGGAAGAGCGGCATCAAGAAATTTTTTTCCGTAGAAAACTTGCAAAATCGGCGCAGAATAGACGGACATCAGAATCGCAATCGGGAGCAGAAACATCACCATCAGCCGTAATGACTGGCTGATGATTTTTTTTGTGTCAGAATGATTTTTGCTCGAAGTTGATTTGGAAACTGCCGGCAAAATAATAATCGTGAGCGCGTAGAACAAAAAATAGGGGATACGGCCGACGGTAATCGCGCCGTTATAAATTCCCGTCAAATAATCGTCGCGCAAAATTCCTTTCACAAGATAAAGATCAATCGTGATCAGAAATTCATAGGCGACAAGAAAAAGCGTCATTGGCCAGGCGTAGCGCAAAAGCTTTCGCCAGTCAAAAAATCCTTCGGGTCTTATTTTTTTAAACTTGTCCAAGAGATTCGCTTCAAAGAATATCGAAAGGGGAGCGAGAATATAGCCAATAATTACTCCCTCGAGTGCGTAACCTTTTGACTTTAAGAGCCAGGCCAGGCCGAGAATAAAAACCAGTCGAGCAACAGAGCGGCTGGTTTTGAGCCAAGCCTGAATCTTGAATTCGTGAAGTCCTGTGTAGTAGTAGAAATAAAAAGAGGCAAGAGCGAAAGCGGGAATGACGAGCGATGATAGTCTGAAAAGATTTGTGAGTGACGAATCGCGAAGAATGAGTGAGATAACAGGGGACAAAAGAAAAAACATCACTGTCACTCCGCCAATCAAAATAAATTGGATTTTCGCGGTTTGTCTTTTAATAATCGGAATGAGGCCCAGCCGCGTGTCATAAATTTCCCCGAGATATTTCGCCATCGCCGTTGGCACGCCCTGCCCGATGAGAACCACGACCATCGTCGTGAGCGTCACCACCAGCCCATATCGTCCATATTCCGCCGGACTCAAAATCCGCCCCATGCCGGAATGGATAACATAAGCCGAGAGATTATAAATAATCTCGCTTATAGTCACCCAGAAGAAAGATTTTACGAGAAACTTAGACATGAATCCGAGATTTTATTTCATTAAATATTTCTTCTTTGTTTTTCTCCCCGTCAATCGTAACCATATCCCAATCCTTTATTTTTACAGAAAATATCTTTTCTTTCTTAATTAAATATTCCAACCCCTGATCCGGCTTTCGCTCGCGCTGCATTATTTTTTCTGGAGAAATTTTTAAATAAAAAGCGAAATCTGGTTTGGGAATGAATTTCTCTGCAAACAATCTTTTATCCTTCCCTGATAAATAATTTATATTTACCGCACTGTCATAAAAATAACGATCGGATATAATATAGTCGACTTTTAATTTCTTTGTCATCCACCTGAACCTAAAAATATCAATCAACAGCGCTAATTTCCGTAGTTGTATTTGCAGCCAATTAGCTTTCGTCACGCTTTTTTCACTTGGAGGGATCCGACCCCTCCGATTTTTTAGGGGTCGGATCCCTAAATTCCCAATCGAAAACTCCACCGCGTGGAAATAATAAAAAGATTTTTCCTCTGATTTTAGGTAATTTTTGAGTAATTCTATTTGAGTTGATTTTCCCGAACCATCGAGGCCGGAGATTGATATTAATTTTGACAATGTTATTTTTTTATGATTTAAATAGAGTTAAGGAGGATAAGGATATGCCCGTAGTAAATTTGGCCGGAGATATATCTCCCATTGGAGGATCCGGCGACAGTGATCCAGCAGGAAGAAGCGGTGATTACCGTAGACAATGCCCCGACTGCGAGGGAAAAGGTAATCACATTAACCCCGGATCCTGTGGATTTGGAACAATCGTGGAAGAGTGCGAAACCTGCAATGGAACGGGGGAAATTTAATGTATAACCGGGCTGCTCTCACCGCCATGTCGCGTGCGTAATTCCGCCGGCATGGTATTTTTTTTAAAAAAATACCAGATACTAGATAATAATTGATAAATACAAACACTACGCCATCAGCACCGCCACGGGCTGCATCTTTGCCACAACTTTGATGATCTTATTTTCGGTCATTCCGGCAATAACTTCTTCCACATCCTTATAATGCGAACTGTCTTGATCGATAATCTGACGTGATTTGGCGTTGAAAAGCTTTACTTTATTTTTCTTCATTTTTTCCATCAGTTCTTCGCGATTTTGAGGAACATTTCCTTGCTTTTCTTTTGCTTTTCCGGTTCCGTGGCTTGCGGAAAAGAACGTTGATTCATTTTCATCCGTCCCGACACCAAAATAAAAGGGCGTAGCCATCGAAGAGGGGATAAAAATCGGTTCGCCGGTTTCAGCAAAAACTTCACTGCTCCTAGAGTTGAGCTCTAGGAGGTTTTTCATTCTTTCCGGCCCATTCGCCCGCGAAGCGCCGTTGCGATGCACAAAAACTTCTTCGCCAAAATGTTCTTCTTCCTGCACGTGAACGTGCGGCATATCGTAAACAAGCGGCAATTCCTCCTCGCGGCCGAAAACTTTTTTGACCGCTTTTCGAATATTGTTCGTGAGAACCGCGCGATTGGCAAAGCCGTAATTGGCGCTCACGCGATGGGCGGTGAGATACATTCGCCCCAATTCAGACTCGGAATCAATCGGGTAATATTCTTTTTTGTTTTTCCATGCCGGAATATCGCGGCGCAATTGTTCGTGAGCCGGATTGTTGCGTTTCAAGAATTGGCGCCGCCCAAGTTCCAGAATAATTTTCTGGCTTCGATGTTCTTTTTCCTTGGGCGTGTAAAAATAGGAAGCGTACTGCCCGAGCATTCCGGAGCCGGTATGCATCAAAAATAAATATTGGTCTTTTTTGATGCCAAATTTTTGGGCAATTTCTTCATTGATAATATTTGAAACTTTCATAAGATCGAGAAAATGATTTCCGGCCGCGCCCAAAATTCCGAGCCGCAGCTGGGCAATTCGCAAAAATGTCTTTGGAATAGAATTCAAAATTTCTTTCTCCGAGGGAATATTTCCGCCCAAGGCGGATCCCTGCCCGTCCAGCAGGCGGGCGCCTCTGGCGGAGAAAAAATTGCCGCCGTTGAAGGTATATTTGTCTTCGTCGGAATCAATCTTGAGCTTTTCTAAAATTGCCCTTGACCCGCGCCGGCAAACATCCATCACAGTGTCAAAATTCACACGCGTTCCGACATAAGTCGTCGTTGGAATAACTTTCACCAGCTCTTCAAATAATTTATCAATCTGTGTTTCATTTAAATCCGATGTACTAAATGGCGTTTTTATTAAGCGCATCCCGCAATTGGGAGCCGTATCCATTGTTTGAGGAAGAATATATTTTTTTGTCGCAATTGCTGTCCCAGTCGGATTTTTGCGCCCTTTTTTGGAATGGACATCGGAAAGCGCCGTGACGTGATGGAAAACATGCGGGTCACTGGCGATATCAACAAGCTCCTGAATCGTCGCTTCACCAGGCATGAGATTGTCAGAAACATGAAAAACAACAGGGACTTTCATTGATCCTGAGGGATTAATGATTTTTTTATGCTGACTAATTGATTGAATCTCTCGCATAAAATACTTACATATTTTTATAAACTGCTTCGTATTCTTCTACAATTTTCATTATATCAAACTTTTCCCTCGCAAATTTCATTCCTTTTTCGCCCAAAGCTCCGCGAGCTTCGGGATTGTCGTACAAATATAGAATTTTTTCCTTAAGTGCTTCACGGTCGCCGGGATTGATCAAAATGCTATTATTGTCGTTCAAAAAATATCGTAACCTCTCAATATTACTTGCGATCATCGGCTTTCCGCAAGCCATTGCTTCGATAACCGCAAGGGGAATATCGAATTTTCCCGTCATCGTCCGGACTGGGAAAATGGAAATATCGCACAAATTGAAAACATCTTCCATGACATAGCTCCCGTCGTCAATAAAAGCTACTCTGTCCAATATTCCAGCTTCTTCGAATTTCTTTTTTACTTCTTCTTTTTTACTAGCGTCTTTCCGGTTTTTTACCCGAACAGCCAGATGCAATTTGAAATTTTTGTTTTCTTTCGCGAGATCGGAAAAAACGGAAACAATATCGTCCATGTCCCCGAGACGCACATATTCTCCCGTGTAGTTTATCACAAAATCATCTTCGGTTGTTTCAAATTTTTTCATCAGCTCCAGTTTTTTAGGTGCGGGGGAGAATAAATTAATATCAATGCCGGGATAAATTCGCTTTACATTTTTAAATCCTAATTTTTCCAGCTTTTCTTTGGCGTAGTCGGAATAGGTAATAATAAAATCAGCGTGAATAATCTTTTTTAATTTCTCCGCATCATATAAATCATCTCGCAGAGTCGCAAGGGTTTGGATTGTTTTTATCTTCTTGTTTCGCAAGCATAATTCCAGCGCAAAAACATTTAACTTCGTGGGAGTAAAGAAAGAATGGATAATATCGTAATCTTTTCCACCCTTCAGTAAAAACTCTTTAATTAAAAAAACATACGCCCGGATTTTTTGCATCCAATTCCACTTTGATGATGAATAAATAAGGTGCTGGACAACATTTCCAGTGAGATCGGCAATTCTTCCGTGCGTTAATAGATGAACTTCAAAATCCCGCGCATACTTCGCCAGCGTATACGCAAAATCCTTTGAACCTTCATCCCAAGGAGGGCAAATTGGACGAGTCAAAAGCAAAACTCGCTTCATCGAATGTTTTTATAAATCTTATACTCCACATCTTTATAATCAACTACTATTGTAATTTTATTTTCTTTCGATTTCTCGTCCTCAATCACCGGCGAGATTTTTTGTTTGGCGCCGGCTTCGATTTTTATTTTGTCATCAATCACTTTGTCGTCACCGACAAAAATTTCATAATCGTACTCCGCCTTCCCCCCTTGATGATTCTCGATCGTGAAATCAAGCGAGTCGTCGCGGGGATTGTCAAAATATACCACACTCCACGATTTTTTATAGTCGTAATTGTGGTTTTTGGCTTCAATGACAAACAAAACAGAAAAACTGATGAGGAGCAAAATTATTGTTGTGATGATGATTATTTTGCTGGACATAAAAACTTCAAAGTCTAAAAACCGAAATGTAATTCGACCCGTAGACTTTTGAAAACTCCGGATATTTTTCAAAACTGTTTCCCTCAAATTGGGCATTTAAGACCACATAATTAACGCCTGTCTCCGAAAAACACATTTTTCCTTTATCGCTTTGAGGATCGCTAATCATATCCCGCGTGCAGGTTTCGCGCGGCTTGGTCGGGTCAACGTAGCGCGACAAGTTCCCGCGGCTCAAGGGATATTTGTAATCTTTCATAAAAAACAGTTTGTACCACGAATCGCCGTAGATGTTCACGTGATCTTTTAAAATAACATCCTGCGATGTATCAAGCGTCTTGGCAAGATAATCGGCCGAGTGAAAAGTTTGCATCGCTTCCTGAAACTGCGGGCGCGTTTTGAAAGCTTCGGCGCTGTCAGCCATTCCGTCCGTAATCACAAAAAACATCAGCGTAAACAATAAAACCGTAGCAAAAAATCGCGATGCCGCTGACTGAAAAAATTCAAAATACCTGACAAGCGCGTAAGCGGAAAGGAGTGTGAGCGGCAAAAACAAGTAGTTCCCAATTCTGTCGCTGGGGATGTTGATGAAAAGCCATCCGGGTTTATAGGCCATAACAAACAAAATCGCGAACCAGCCCAAAGCAAAAGAATATCTGATTTTTTTTGGCTTTATATTCAAAAAAATCAGCAAAAATCCCAAAGCTCCCAGAAGTAGCCGCGCGCTCCCCACGCTCATTTCAATTTGGTCAAAGTTGAGACCGATTCGCGTCACTTTTAAGGGAGAGCCGGTGGCCTGACCAATTGCGGCCGAATTGAAATAGGAGGGAGTAAAGATAAACAGAAGATATAAAAGAGAAGAAATAAGAAAGAAAATTGGAGCAGGTTTTAGGAATATCTTCAGCCAGTCGCCAATAATTCTGAAAACTCGCTTGAAATTTAGAACCAGATATACAAACAGAATTGCCGCAACAGAAAATATTAAAATGAGAGAGCTCAAGTGATGCGTATAGAGAAGTCCGAGAAAAGAAAAAAGGGAAAGGCCGGCAAAAATCTGGTTTTTTTCTTTGAGAGCGCGGTAGAGAAAATAAAGCGCGATGGGAATAAGCATATTTCCAATTACGTTCCCAACTACCCCTCCGCTCACATACTTCGCCTGCGGCGCGTTGACGGCGTAAAGCACGCCCGCGACGAAAAAAGAAAAAGCAATAATATTTTTATCCTTGAAAAGCCGCGCCAAAAGAATCGCCATCGCGAAAATCCCGGCCACATTGAAGAGAAGCAGGACAAGAGCGGGCATTGCCGACATTAGGCTGACTCCGCTTATGAGATTCACTGCCGCGAAAATCATATGCTCCCCGATTATGAAATCCGGCATTCCATAGTCGGGAAGCTCTCCCGAATCAATAATTTTCTGGACCCAGTACATATGATGTCCGAGATCAGTTGAGGAGGGGAGAATTGTGTCAGAAAGATAAGCCGTTCGAATGAAGATGGCCAGCGCGATGGAAAGCAAAATGAAAACTGTCTGCCAGAAGGAGAAATCAAAAAAAGATTCTGACCCGTTTCTTTTCTCTCTGCTCTCCGATTTTTGGTTCTTTTTGCGAAATCTAAACTGAAATACAATGAAGCAAAGCAAGCAGAAAATCAGAATTGAACCAACAAGATTCAGACCCTTAAGGGGAACATTTATCCTTGCCAACAGCAAAACAATCAGATCGACCGAAATCAAACTCAACGGAACGGCCAGAGCTGATTTCTCAAAAAAAGAAATCTTTTCATTTTTCCAGCCGAAAAACGCCAGCAACAAGAAAAATCCCGGAAGAATCAAGATGAAAGGAAGGACAAGAATGAGTTTTGGGAGAGAAATGAACATAAATTACTTCTCAACAACTTTTTGAATTTCTTCCAGATATCGTTTCGCTATTCTTTCCCAACTATAATTTTCAATCGCATACCGCCGCGCTTTTTCGCCGAATCGATGCTGAAAATCGTCGTCAGCCAGCAACTCATTGATTTTTTTCGCCCACGCTTCCGCATTTCCGCTTTCCACTAAAAAACCGTTTTCTCTGTCTTTGATCGCGTCCTTGAGGCCCTCAAGATCAGAGACGATGACAGGCAATTTACAGGTCGTTGCTTCAATAACCGAGATTCCAAATCCCTCCATGTCGCCGGGAATTTTTATATTTGGCTGGACAAAAACATCAGCCGTATTGAAGCAAATATCCCTCACTTCATCCGGTCGATAACCTAAGATTTTTACCCGATCATACAATTTTTTTTCCTGAACAGCGCTGGTGATATTATTTTTATCCGGACCGCTTCCAAGAACAACATAAACTATATTTTCAGCCAATCTAGGTATAACGTTGCGAACGAACCAAGCTACTCCTTTTCTCTTTGCCAGTCTTCCCGAAGTAAGAATAATTTTTTTTCCTTCCAGTTTTTCACCAATTATCTGCTCAAGATCCGATCTTGAATAATTTCCAATATGCTGATTCGGACTGATGCCATTGGGAATAAAAACGAATTTTTCCTCCGGAATGCCTCTTTTTACGCCTTGTCTTATTGTTTCGTTTCCAACCGCAATCAGCTTATCAAGCGCCGGGATAAATTTTTCCATCCAGAGCCGGCGATAAAGCCAGAAGGGATAAGTGAGATCAAGGCCATGGCAAACACAAACCACTTTTTTTCGCGAGCCATAAAATAATTTTACCAGAAAACCCACGATTCCCAAAACTCCATCACCTAAAAGGAGGATGTCAAATTTGCGGATTAAAAAAAGAGACCTTATCGAGACATAAGGCAGAAAAATTGGCAGAAATTTTTTTCCGCGCCGGTTGGCGATTATTTTCATATCGGCAATTTCCGACAAATGGCGCACCAGTTCATAATTTTGATTTTCCATTCCACCAATAATCGGGGGATAGGCACGGGAGATAAAAAGAATTTTCATTTCTTATACTTCTCTTTCTTCAAAAAATACGTCTGATCTTCGGTGAGCTTGCGGTTCGTCTTGATCATATCGGCAATGAGCGCAAAAACGAAAAGCTGGATTCCGACCAGCAGCAAAACTCCGGCAAGCGCCAGCCAGGTCCGAAAAGGAGAAACTTTAAAATGGGAAAAATAATAAATCGAAAAAGCAATTCCTATGGAAAAAGCCATGGCAACAAGAACGACTCCGGGAACTCCAAAAAAAACAAGCGGCCGGGCGTCGCGGACCGTGCGCAGGATTATCATAAAAGACTGAAATATGAATTTACTGACTGACTTTACGACTTTCGACTCGCGATCTTCAAAATAGGTCACCTCGACCGGAATCCACTTCACGATTAAGTTCTTTGAGATGGCATCAATGATTGTTTCCTGCGTGTAGGTGAAGCGATAGGCAAGGTTGAGCCGCAGCATCGTCTCGCGCGAGAGAGCCCGGAAACCGCAGGTGAGATCGTCAATCTTGTAGCGCAAAAATTTTCCGATGATGCCGGCCGCAAGGCGATTGAGCCAGTTTTTTATCCAAGGCATATTTTTTGCCGATTTAATGCCGAAGCGGGAAGCCACGACCATATCCGCTTTTCCGGCGAGAATCAATTCTGTGAACTTCGGGATGTCGCTCGCCGGAAATTGGCCGTCGGCGTCAATATTCACGAAAGCATCCGCTTTGTGCTCGAGGGCCGATTCCACGGCCGTCCGGAAAGTCGCTCCAACTCCCTGGTTGCGAACGTGGCTTACGACAATGTCGGCTCCCGCTTCTTTTGAAACTTCGACTGTTTTGTCGCGCGAACCATCATCAACAACCTGAATTTTGACTTCGCTGAATCCATTGATATGCCGCGGGACTTTTTTTATCACTTCGCTAATGGTTTCTTCCTCGTTGTAAGCGGGAATATTGACAATTAGACGCATAATATAAAAATTCAAAATTTAAAAATCAAAATGCAAAATGACAATGCAAAATTCAAAATACCCCTATTTCTCATTGAATTTAATATAGCATATTAACCCAAAAAAATCCAGTTTATGGAATTGCTTTTTTGCTTTTTTTATTGTAAATTATAATTATATGAAAATCGGCATAAACGCTTCATTTTTGCGAAAACTCGACACCGGAATTGGGCAGGTTTCACACGGATTTGTCAAAGAAATAATCAGATCTCATTCAGACGAAAATGAGTATTTTTTATATCTTGAGAAAGATATCGAACTCAAACTGCCGAAAAATTTTCACAAAAGAATATTTTTGCCGACTTGGAAGCGCGACGATCTGATCCGGAAAATTTGGTGGGAGAAACTTTTGCTACCAAAAAAAGTGCGCGGAGACAAGTGCGATGTTTTTATTTCCCTCTATCAATGTCCGACAAATTTTGCAAAAAATATCAAACATAAAATGCTGGTTCACGACCTGATTCCGAAAATCTTTCCGGAATATCTCGACAACTGGCGCAAGAAATTATATTTCTACCTTTCCAACCGGGCCATTCGCCGCACCGACGAGATATTTACTATCTCCGAATGGTCAAAAAAGGATATTCACAAGTACCTGGAAATCCCGACTGAAAAAATAAAAGTGGCTCATCCAAGCGTCGGAGAGGAATTTTTTGAAAAAGCGGACGATGAAAAAGACAACCGAGTCCTGGAAAAATATGGAGTTTACGGACGCTACATTTTTTATGTCGGCGGATTTGATTTTCGAAAAAATATTCCCGGACTGCTCAAGGCCTACGCGAAATTGCTGGAACGTTATGAGATTAACGACGTAAATTTGGTGCTCGGCGGAGAAGATAAATCGCGCTTCAGCCCGCTCTTTACAGATGTTAGAAAAGAAATTAAAGACCTTGAGCTCGAAGAAAACGTGAAGTTAATCGGCTTTGTCGAACAAAAAGATATGCCGGCTCTTTATCGCCAGTGCGAGCTTTTTGTTCTGTCGTCTTTTTATGAAGGCTTTGGCCTAATGGCGCTTGAAGCGATGGCTTGCGGCGCGCCGACCGCCGTCTCAAAATCATCCTCTCTTCCCGAAGTCGGCGGTGACGCGGTTTTATATTTCAATCCCCACGATACCGAAGAAATGGCACGAGTGATGGGAAAAATTTTGCGCAACAACAAATTGCGACTGCGGCTCGCCGAAAAAGGCAGAGAGCGAGCCAAAAAATTCAGCTGGAAAAGTTTTGTGAAAGTTTTTTTTGAGAAATAAATTGGGAAATAATATGCCTGCGCCAGAAATAAGCATAGAAAAGGCGAAAAAAGACAAACTTTTTTATTTTGTCGCGAATGTGGTTGTCTGGCGCGAATCCGACAGACGATGTTTGATTTTGAAAAGAAGCGAACGGGAGAAAGTTCATCCGGGAAAATACGCCATGCCCGGCGGAAAATTGGAGTGGAAAGATATGGATCTCGCGCATCCAACCCGAATGAATGGCGATGTGATCGATTTCGAAAACGCCGTGGAAGATTTGGTGGCTCGGGAAACGCGAGAAGAAGCGGGAATTGAGATTGAAAAGAAACTATACTATATAAACAGCGTGGCCTTCGTCCGCCCCGACGGAATCCCTGTAATATTGGTGAAATTCGCCGCCAAATACAAAAGCGGAAATGTCTCGCCAAACCCGCACGACTTTTCCGATTTCGCATGGGTGAACGAGAACGAAATTGTAAATTATGACTATATCAAGGGCATTGACGAGGAGATAAAGGAAACTATAAAAATTTTCGGGAAATAAAATTATAAATATTTATTCATGATTGAAAATCCAGAAAATAATTTTAATGTTTTGGAGTTTTTATCTCACGTGGACGTTAGCGATGAAGAAATTGATAATTTCAGGAAAGATCGAGTTTTATCAGAAAGAATAGACTTATTTAATGTTATAAAAAAGGAAAAACAAATGATAATGATCGCTATTGATCAATTACCGATCGGACAGCTCAATCGACTAATTGAGCTCGCAAAAACGAAAGACAAAGAAAGAATGTTTGTTATACATGATATAAAATCAGCTCTACTTGACTTAAACAATTGTACAGAAGATGAAAAAATGACTATTAAAGAAATATTTAGATATACAAAAACCATCCTCAAAAAACAAATTTCCATTCTTTGGATTTTCAGCGTGGCATTGGGATTTGCTCTGATTGTCTTCGCCGACAAAAACAAATTGCCACTGGGAACGGGGGATTTTGTTTTTTTCGCGATTTTGGCGCTTTTCGTCGCGCTATACCGCCCGCGGTGGATATTTTTTCTCTTCGTGAGTTTCGTACCGCTTGAAAACATTATTCTTGTTGGCGGATTTTTGCCCCTGCAGCTTCGGCCGTACCAGTTTTTAGGCGGCATTCTGATTGTCGCAGTCGCAATTTTATATATCTTCAAAAAATTGAAATTTGAACTGCTGAAACCAAATTGGATTGACTGGCTGATATTTTCGCTTTTCTCGTTGAGTCTTTTGGCTGTTTTCAATGCGCCGAATAAATCCGCGACTCTCAAGCAAAATCTGGTTTTAATCTCGTTTGTCGCATTGTACTATCTCGTTCGTAATTTCATTCGAACCAAAGATGACTTAATCAAAACCACTTTCTTTTTTGTCGGTTCGTTTTTAGTTGTTGTAATATACGGATTTTATCAGGTATTTGCCGACAAATTCGGCTGGCAGTCTTTCGAGATAATGTTCGGCCGGCCGAATTCAACTTTCGCTGAACCGGACTGGCTGGGAATATTTTTATGCTTCGCGCTGGCAGTGTTGTTATCAGCGTTTCATTACTGTCATCCCGAGCGAAGCCGAGGGATCTTCGTTAATAATACAATGACTAGCCACAACTTAAGCATAAAGATTTCTCCACTCCTTCAGCTGAAGCCGAAGTCGGTCGAAATGACAAGAATAGTCACGTTATTTCTCATTTTCTTCAACCTAACCCTTCTCATTTTAACCCTTTCCCGCTCGGCTTGGATCGGCACTGCCGTAATTATAGTATTCTATTTAATTCTAAACCTCTACAAAAAGACGGAAGGGGGGATAAAACTAACCATCCAAAACTTTACAAATAAACTCGCGGTGGTCGCACTTATTATTCTTTTTTCCCTCGCGGCAATTCGTGTCGGCGGACTTTCCAAATTTGATATTTTCGACCGGGCCCGTTCGACAACCACCAGCGAACAAAAAATCACCATTGCCTGCAAAAGCAACATAAACGTTCCCGCTTCAATCAGGGACGTTGGCGAACTTTCAAAATACAATTGCCGCCACATTAATCTTGAGGAAATTAATTATTATAAGTCGCAGGGAAAAATCGTGACCGAAATTTATCGCAAAGATCCCAATGTTCTCACTCGTGGTCAAATTTATCAGAAAAGCTGGCAAATAATAAAGAGGCATCCAGTTCTAGGAGTTGGTTTTGGAACCATTACTCAAAAACTTGGCATAGATGCGCGAGGAGCCGGGCTCAACGAAAGTAATATTTTTCTCCAGATCTGGGTGGGAAGCGGAATTTTGGGATTGATTGCATTTTTGGTTGCAATCGGTTATTTATTTATGCACTCATTTAGAAAACTTTCGCCCGTCTGCCCGCTGGAAAAATGGTTCAGTTGCCCGGCTGTCAAAAACGAATTTGAAAGAAGCCTGGCTATTTTTACGGTCTTGGGAATTTTAGCCTTAATAATCCCGAATCTATTCAACGCCGGACTTTTTATGGGAATATTTTGGCTGGGATTGACGACAATCGTTTCCTCAAAAGAGATAAGATAACTAAATGATAATTGGCATCGACATTCGAGTCATCGGCAAAAAATGCACCGGCGATGAGGTGTACTTTTTCAACTTGGTGAAAAATTTGGCGGCGATAGACAAAGCAAACAAATATTTTCTTTTCACCGACCGCGATCAGGAAAAAGATTCTGATTTAGCTCGAGAAATTGAAAAGCTGGAACTGGGGTCTAATTTCAAAATTATTTTTCTGAATTCACCGAATCGCTTCTGGTGGAATTTGTGGGCTCTGCCGAATTATCTCCGCCAGAATCCGGTGGATATTTTCCATACTCAATACATCGCTCCTTTTTGGCTTCCAAAAAATATAAAATTAGTTCTCACTATCCACGATATTTCTTTCAACTTTTTTCCGAAATACATCAAAAAATCCGATTTGTTTTTCTTAAAAACTCTTCTTCCGAGAAGCATCCGGCGGGCTGACAAAATAATCACCGTTTCCCAAAGCGAGCAGGAGCAAATTATAAATTTCTACAAAATCCAGCCGGAAAAAATTGATTTTGTCTACAACGGCGTGGATTATGAAAATTTTGCGAAAGAATTTTCTGAAGAGGAAAAAGAGAAGGTTCGACAAAAATACAATTTACCGCAAAAATTTCTGCTTTATATCGGAACTTTTCAGCCTCGGAAAAATATACCGGTTCTAATCGAAGCAATAAAATCTCTGGATATAAAATTAATCCTCGCCGGAAACAGAAACGCGCGCAATTTTGATAAAAAAATCAATGAAGTCATCGAAAAAAATAATTTTCAAAATAAAGTAATTTTTCCAGGATGGATTGATGAGGAAGATAAGCCCGCGTTATTACAAATAGCCGATTGTTTTGTCTTCCCATCGCTCTATGAAGGTTTCGGCATTCCAATTGTTGAGGCCATGGCCGCCGGTACGCCGGTTATTTCTTCAAATAAGACATCCCTGCCCGAAGTAGGAAAAGACGGAGCTCTATTCTGCGACCCTAAAAACACCGACGAGTTTTCCAAAAGGATATACCAAGCTATTGCCGATGAAAATTTAAAGGCTGATATAATTAAGAGGGGATCAGAAATAGCTAAATTATACTCCTGGCAAAAAACCGCCGAAAAGACTCTCAACATGTATAAATCTCTAATGTAATTCCTTGCATTGCCATAAATATTTTTTCATACTATACTCACAAAAGATGTCGCGAGGCTGATCATTTTTAATTTGTACGCAAATTAATTAATATCAAAACTTATGGGAATTTTCGGATCAAGATACGAAGAAGAAAGCGTCAGGCCAAGAAGGAAAAAATTTTACAAAAAAAAATGGTTTAAGATTTTGCTGGTGATTATTCTACTTATAGCCGCCACAGGCGGCTGGGCGATGTACAAAGCCGGAATGACTTTGAGCAAAATCTCAACCAAAGACGGATTTCTGAAATCGCTTTGGAAATCCATCCCGGGAGTCGGACCCGATGAACTTCAAGGGGAAAAAGAAGGACAGATCAACGTTCTGCTTCTTGGAATGCGCGGAAACAATATGCCGGGCGGGGGACTCTTGGCTGACACCATTATGGTCGTGATGGCCCGGCCGCAGGAAAATAAAGTTGCCCTCCTTTCCATTCCGCGCGATCTCTGGGTGAAGCATCCGGACAGCTCTACGCAAAGCAAAATAAACTCCATCCACGCACTCTATGAAGAAAAAGGCGAGGGGAAAGGTATGGAGGCCATGAAGCAAGTTGTCGGTGACATAACAGGACTCCCCATTCACTACGCCGTCCGAATTGATTTTATAGGATTCAAGGAACTCGTTGAAACGGTTGGAGGAGTTGACATATATCTTGATCAGCTTTTCTCTGAACCAACCCAGTTCGAAGGCGAAAATGCGCTCAATTTTTCGCTCCCGGCTGGAAAAAATCACATTGATGGTCAAAGGGCTCTGTTTTTCGTCCGCGCCCGCTACGCGTCATCCGATTTTGAACGGGCCAAAAGACAACAGCAAGTTTTAATTGCTCTTAAGGACAAGCTCTTGAGTCTGGGAACGTTAGCAGATTTCGGAAAAGTGAATAACATTTTGAACGTATTGGGAGAAGACGTCCGCACCGATATGGACATTTCCGAAATGAAAAACTTTTTTGAACTGGCAAACAAAACCCAGAACCCCCAAATCAAACAAAAAGTTCTCGACACTTCGGAGGGGGGGCTACTGTATTCGACCAAGGCCGACACGCCGGAAGGGAAAACATACGTACTGCTCCCGGCCGGCGGAAATTACAACAAAATCCGCGAAGTCGTAAAAAATATTTTCCAGCAAGAGAAATGAGAAATTAGCAGTGAGAGATGAGAAATGAAAAAAGAATTATCAATTATTGTCACGAGCTACAAAAACCCACCGGTTCTTCGGCTTTGTCTGGAATCGCTTCGGAAAAATGTCCTTTGCAAAAATTATGAAATTCTGGTTCTTAACAGCTCCACAGAAGAAGATACGGAAATGATGATGAGAGAGGATTTTCCGGATGTTAAGTTCTTCCCATTTAAAAATAATTTGGGTTTTTCCAAGCTTGTAAATAACGGGCTGAAAAAAACAAAAGGCGATTATATTCTCATATTGAATGCGGATATAATAATAGAAAAAAAATCCGCGGATATACTGCTCCAGCAATTGAAAAATAACCCCTCCATTGGAATTATCGGTCCGAAACTGCTCAATTTTGACGGGAAAGTACAGCCCTCATGCTTTAAATTCTATACACCGTCCATAATTATATACCGCCGCACTTTTCTGGGAAGATTTCAGTTTGCCAAAAGAAAAATCAACAAATTTTTGTATAAAGATAAAGATTTAGAAAAACCACAAGAAGTTGATTGGATAATGGGGTCCGCTATAATGACAATCCGCAGGGCATTCGAAAAAGTCGGGTTAATGGAAGAAAATTTCGGATTTATGTATTTCGAAGATGTCGATTGGTGCCGAAGATTTTGGGAAAAAGGATTTAAGGTCGTTTATTATCCGCACGCGAAAATGTTTCACTATCACGGAAAAGGTTCGGCAAGCCAAAGCGCCCTAAAAGCCGTTCTTTTCAACAGGCTCACCAGAGAACACGTAAAAAGTGCTCTGAAATATTTTTGGAAATATCTCGGAAAACCAAATTCGCATCAAGAATGATGCCTGCCCGAAATGCTTTGATTATCGAAGCAATTACAGAATAACAAATTAATAAGTTTATCAAAGAATAATAGACCGGTAGCAATAGGAGCATCTCAAAGCAGGCGGGCTAATCCGTGAATTGCCTGCCGGCAGGCAGGCAAATTTATGAATGTAGAAACTAATTACAAACCCAGCAAATTCCGCCGGCATTTCAAAATCTTTGTCGTCGTTGTTCTTGTCTGTACCAGTTTTTTCGCCGGGGTTTTCTATGCTGAATACAAGTCCTCCAGAACCAACAAGACTGCTGTTCTCGAAAACATTCTTGTAAAAAGCCACGAAAAAAAACAGCCGCAGGGCATGGACTTCAGTCTCTTTTGGGAAGCTTGGAATCTTATAAATGAAAAATATGTTGACAAAAGCAAGCTGGACCAGACGAAAATGATTTATGGATCCATTTCCGGGATGATAAAAGCGGTCGGCGATCCTTTTTCCGGATTTATGAATCCGGAAGAAACCGAGGCTTTCTCGCAAGACATGGAAGGAACCTTTGACGGAATCGGCGTGGAGATCGGAATGAAAAACGAAATTTTGACCGTGATTGCGCCCCTTGAAGGAACTCCGGCCGCAAAAGCCGGACTCAAAGCCGGAGATAAAATCCTCAAAATAGGAGATGAGCTTACAACCGACATGTCGGTTGACCAAGCCGTTACAAAAATTCGCGGCCCGAAGGGAACCGAGATTACGCTCACTGTTCTTCGAAACGGCGACGACGAGCCAAAGGAAATCAAAATTACAAGGGACACAATAAGCGTAAAGAGCGTGAAACTTGAAACGAAAGACGGAGAAATCGCCATAGTCAAAATTTCGAAGTTCGGCGACGACACAACCGCGGAATTCAACAGAGTCGCATCCCGGATCATTACTCAAAAAAGCAAAGGAATCGTTTTGGATCTTCGCAACAATCCCGGCGGCTATCTTGAGTCAGCCATTGACATTTCCTCAAAATTCATTCCCCAGGGAGAAGTAATTGTCCTCGAGGAAACAAGCGACGGAAGCAAAAAAAATTATGACGCGCGGGGAGGAAGCATCCTTTCCGGACTGCCAGTCATCGTTTTGGTGAATGGCGGAAGCGCCAGCGCTTCAGAAATCACCGCGGGCGCCCTGCGAGACGACCTCGGCGCGATTCTCGTTGGAAAAAAGACCTTCGGCAAAGGCTCCGTCCAGCAGCTTGAAAAATTGTCGGGTGGCTCGAGCTTGCGTATCACCATTGCCCGCTGGCTCACTCCGAACGGGGACTATATAATGGAAAAAGGGATTGACCCGACCGTTGACATTGATCTCACGGATAATGATTACAACAATGACCGCGATCCTCAAATGGACAGGGCCCTGGAAATCTTGAAGGAGAAAATTAAATAATTGCCGGCATAATATTTTCAAGCTATAATTGAAACAGGAAAAGGAACAAAAAAATGAAAGTTATTTTACTGCAAGACGTTGAAAATCTGGGCAAGGAAGGAGAGGTTAAAGAAGTCGCTGATGGATTTGCGAGAAATTTTTTGCTTCCCAAGAAGCTGGCGGAGATCGCAACCGATGACGCAGTAAAAAAAGCTGAAAGCAAAAAACAAAAAAAGGCCGAGGAGGCGAAAACAGAACTCGAAGAAGTCCAAAAGCTGGCCGAACAGCTGGAAGGGAGAGAATTATACATCAAGGTCAAAGAAGAAGACGGAAAACTTTTTGGCTCGATTAATGAAAAAACAATCGCAAAAACTTTCAAAGATGAGGGATTGAATATCAATCCGGAAAACGTGAAACTTGCCGAACCGATAAAGGAAATGGGCGAATACGACGCCCAAATCAATCTCGACCACGGACTGGAAGCAAATATTCGAATAATTCTTGTCAGTGAAAGCGAAGAGAAATAATTTTGTTTAGCATTTTAATAATTTTAGATAGGGGTGAACTCATCACCCCTATTTTCTTAAAAAAATATGAAAAAGCCGAAATACATTTTTGTCGTAGGGGGAGTTATGAGCGGCGTTGGAAAAGGAACCACCACCGCGTCAATCGGAAATATTTTGCAATCCAAAGGGTATTGCGTGACAGCGATGAAAATTGATCCGTATCTGAACGTCGATGCCGGAACGATGAACCCGACCGAGCACGGCGAAGTTTTTGTGCTGGACGACGGAATGGAAACCGACCAGGATATGGGACACTATGAAAGATTTATGAATCTGACGCTTCCAAGCATCAGCTATATGACCAATGGAATGGTCTATAAAACAATAATCGACCGTGAGCGTTCGATGGGCTATGGCGGCCGATGTGTTGACGTTGTTCCCGACGTTCCAAAGGAAATTATTCATCGAATCCAAAAAGCCCGTCAACATGCCAAAGCGGAAATTATGCTTGTTGAAATCGGCGGTACGCTTGGAGAGTATCAAGGTTTGCTTTTCCTTGAAGCCGGCAGAATGCTTCGCCTTGAAAATCGCGGGGATGTCCTTTTTGTCCTCGTAAGCTATCTTCCTGTCCCGCCAAAAATCGGAGAAATGAAGACAAAACCAACTCAATACGCGGTCCGGTCTCTGAACGCCGCTGGAATTCAGCCCGACGTTATCATTGCCCGGAGTGAACTTCCGCTAGACAAAAAGCGAAAGGAAAAAATCGCCGACCACTGCAATTTACGCGAGGAAGACGTGATAAGCGCTCCTGATATTGAATCAGTCTATGAAGTGCCGGTAAATTTCGAAAAAGATAGAATCAGTGAAATTCTCCTTGAAAAACTCGGCCTCAAAGCAAAAAAGAAAGATATGAAAAAATGGCGCGCACTCGTAAAGAACATCAAACTTTCAAAAAAACCATTGCGAATTGGAATTGTCGGAAAATATTTTGGGACGGGAGATTTCGTTCTTTCGGACGCTTATATTTCCGTCATTGAGGCCATCAAACACGCCTGCTATTCATTCAAGCGAAAGCCGGCTATCAACTGGCTCAACAGCGAAGAATACGAAAAAAATCCGTCAAAACTAAAAGAACTTAAAAAATACGCCGGCATTATCGTCCCGGGCGGATTCGGGGAGCGGGGAGTGGAAGGAAAAATAAAGGCCATCAAATTCTGCCGCAAAAACAAAATTCCGTACTTTGGGCTATGTTACGGAATGCAGTTGATGGTTATTGAATTTGCGCGAAATGTTTTGGGTATGAAAGGGGCAAACACAACTGAAATAAACCGGAACACAAAATATTCGGTCATCGACATTATGCCCGAGCAGAAAAAGAATCTGGCTGACAAAAATTACGGAGCGACAATGCGGCTGGGAGCCTATCCCGCCATTTTGAAAAAAGGAACGATTGCGCACCAAGCTTATAAAAAACAAACCATCTCCGAACGCCATCGCCACCGCTGGGAAGTAAATCCGGAATATATTGAAATTCTAGAGAAAAAGAGTCTGGTATTTTCCGGGAAATCTCCCGACGGCCGCCTTATGGAAATCGCCGAGCTTCCAAAAAAAACTCACCCGTTTTTTCTGGGAACCCAATTCCACCCGGAATTCAAATCCTCACCGCTCGTGCCACATCCATTGTTTCGGGAGTTTGTGAAAATAGCAATAAACAAAAAATAGAAGCGTTGTTGCTTCTATTTTTATTCTGTAAAAAATTTCATTCTACACTCACGAATTGAGCGCGTTCAAGTTTCCCGGTGAATTTCCTGATTTTTCTCGCCGAAAATTTGACAATTCCATCCGCAATTGCAAAAAGAGTATCATCGCTCCCGCGTTTCACATTTTTTCCGGGACGGAATTTTGTTCCTCGTTGGCGGATGATTATATTTCCTGTCACAACTTTCTCACCGCCAAATTTCTTGACGCCAAGTCGCTTTGAAATCGAATCTCGTCCGAGTTGAGTGCTTCCTCCGGCTTTCCTGTGCGCCATAAAATTAAATTAAATAGTAAAAAGAAAATAGCAAATATTTTTGAGGACTATTGGATTTTATATTATAATATGGAAAATGTCAACTTTCGAAGAGCTAAACCAAAATCAAATCCACAAAAAACCGACTCTTTCTCAAAAAATCAGTAAATTTTGGCTTGAATACGGGGACAAAATTATTCTTGCAATTGGTATTATTTTGATCGCGGAAATTTCATTTGAAGCCGGTTTTTTGCACGGGGAAAAGAATAAAAAAGAGCCAATTGTAGTCAATCAACCGGCTTGCGCGCCTTGTCCAAAAGTTGAGGAAAATACTAATGCCAGTACAAACAATAATAATCCCCAGCAAAACAATCAAAGCAAAACCGAAACCCAACCGAATACTGAAAATCAAAAATGCGCCTTCGTTGCCAGTAAAAACTCAAACAAATATCACCTCCCGACCTGCCAGTGGGCCAACAAAATCAAACCGGAAAACAGAATTTGCTTTTCATCAAAAGAAGAAGCCGAGAGCAGGGGATACCAGCCGGCTAAATGTTGTATAAAGTAATTCCACAGAACTTAACCCTCGAGCCTTTTTTGAAATAAATGCTCGCTTTTTTTATGTTTCCGATAGCGGACAATGAGAAGAACAAGCCCTGTGTAAACGAGAAGCGCAATCGCCCCGGCAACGATAAAGAAGCCAAGAATAATCGGCAGGGTACAATTAAAGAAAAAAACTTTTCCGATAAAAAATTTCCAGCCCAGATGGCGGTTTGAATTGAAGCTACTCATCAGACTTTCATAATTGTTTCCGGTCAAAAACGCTCCGACAAAAACCGCGGCCGGCAAAACTACGAACGTAGCCCACATATTGGTTGCTATCACACCGGCCGCCGCCGCCAGACGATTGAAACGAAGAAGAGTTGAAACGATCAGAGTCGTTGCCACGCCTTCACCCGGCGCAATGCCGAAAAATACTCCCAGCGCGGCGCCGGCCGCGATTTTGTGGGGCGTGTCATCAATAAGAAAAAATCTTTTCAGGAAATTCTTAATCTTATCTTTGGACCATCTGTACATGACTTACGATTTTTTAACAACAAAACTTTTTGATTCTTTATCCACTTCTTTTGCTTTTTCAACTTTTTTTCGTGTCTCGAAAGGCAAAATTCCGAGAATATTTTTGAGGGCAATGCCATCAACCTTGAGAACTTCCTCCCATTTGTCAAGCGGCTCAAGAATTGAGCGCAGTTTTTCTTTATCGTACTTATACGTCTTCCGGAGAGCCCGCAAAATTCTTCCCTGATCCGAAAAAACCTGCTCAATCGCATTATCATCCATATATTTACTGATAATCTCCTGTATCTTCATAGTCCGGTCTGATTTTGAACCAATCTCGCCCTTGAGATTGATATATTCATTAATATATTTTTTGATTTCGTCGTCTTTGATTTCCTGCTTCTTGAATTTGTGCTTCCACATCGGGCAGAGATTCTGATATCCGCACCAGTCGCAAAGCCCGGAAATTTGCGGTTCGAATTTTGACTGGTTTATCTGATTAATGAGGTCAAGCATTAGCTCTTCGCTTTTTTTCACTTGCTCCAATGTTCTTCGGGAGGATAATTTTACTCCGTGCTTTAGGTAATAAAGGCTCACTTTTATTTTATCAAGATTGTCAATCTCCTTCGGATAGCGTTCCAAAAACTCGTCGAGGTATATGGAAAGCTGAAGGTCATTGTCCACTTTTTCCTGACTAGGCAGTTTGCGGGTGGTTTTATAATCGATTATTTCGTATCCGTCTTCAGTTTTGTCGATTCGGTCGATAATTCCCGCGACAATATGTTTTTCGCCACCCCTTTCAATTTCAACCTGAAAGCGGGATTCCAAATCAATGATATTTATTCTCGCCGGATCATTTTTTTTGTAATAATCCTGAAGCATCGAAACGCCTTGCGCGAAGGCCGCCCGTTCCTCGGTCTCATCGGAAAAAACCTCCGCGTTCCAATTTTTGGAATAAAAATCAAGCGCCTGTTCGAGAGTGGGGGAAAGAATTCCGGGAGTATGCACCAGCTTCAACGTACTGTGAAGAAGCGTCCCGAAAAACTGCTCCTTGGATTTGGGAACTTTTATCCGGTCGATTTCCTGATATTTGTACTTTCGCGGACAGGTGCGAAAGGTATCCAGAGCGGAATAAGAAGTATTCATACTAGTACGAATTTTACCCGCCTTTCTTTTTTCCCGCAAGTTTACCCCGACACCGGATAAGGAATTCGGTGTCGGGGCGGGTTGAAATAAAAAAAGAAAGGTGATAGAATGAAAACAACTGAAATTTAATCATTAATCCAACCGCTATGACGGAGCAGGAAGTCGGAAAAGTAATCCACTACTACAACAAGGCGATGGTGGCGGTAGTGAGGCTTTCCGGAAATCTCAAGACGGGAGACGCGATAAAAATCGCAAAAGGCGAAGACGAATTCGAGATGAAAATCGCCTCAATGCAGGTCAACCACGAGTCGGTCGAGAGCGGCAAGGCAGGTGATGAAGTGGCGATTAAGGTTGATAGCCCGACCAAAGAAGGAGCGGCAGTCAGCCTTGTAACAGCGGAGTAGCTGGAAAAAAAACTTGAACTTTAACTCACTCGGAACACGAGATGGGTTGGTGTTGTCTTGCAGATGTCTAGCCCTGCAAAAATTTCTGCAATAAATTGTTTATGAATAGAGTAATATAATAAATGCATATGAAAAAGAAAAGGATTTATCTGGATTATGCTTCAACCACCCCGCTTGACCCGCGGGTTTTTGCCACGATGAAACCTTATTTTCAGGAAAAATTCGGCAACCCGATGTCGCTTCACTCATTCGGACAAGAGGCGAGCAAGGCAGTGGAAAAAGCGCGAAAATATGCGGCTGATTTTTTTGGATGCGAGCCCAGTGAAATAATTTTCACTTCCGGAGCAACGGAAAGCAACAACCTTGTTATCAAAGGAGTGACTATCGGCTATGCGTCGCAACTCAAAAAAAATAAAAAAAATAAGCTAAAGCCGCATATTATTACTACCCAATTTGAACATTCCTGCGTCTTGAGCGCCTGCAAGAAACTTGAGGAGCAGGGGATGGCGGAAATTACTTACTTGCCCGTAGAGAAAGAAGGAGTCGTTAATATAAAAGAGGCACAAAGAGCCATAAAAAAGAATACTATCCTGGTTTCCATAATGTACGTCAACAATGAAATCGGAACTATTCAGCCGATCAAAGAGATTGGAAAATTAATCACCAAAATCAACGAAAACCGTGGAACAAAAATTATTTTCCACACCGATGCAGTGCAGGCAATCAACTATCTTGATTGCAAAGTTGACAATCTCGGTACAGACCTCCTCACTGCATCCGCTCACAAGATTTACGGCCCGAAAGGCGTCGGATGTCTCTATATTCGCAAAAATACGCCGATCCGGCGAATCCAAGACGGCGGGGGACATGAATTTGGCCTGCGTTCCGGTACCCACAACGTCCCCGGAATCGTCGGTTTAGGAATGGCGCTCGAACTTGCCGACAAAGAAAGAAAGAAAAATTATAAAATTGTCGAGAAACTGCGCGATCATCTGATTTCACGGATTATGAAGGAAATCAAGGGGGTGAAACTCAACGGATCAAAAATAAAACGAATTCCCAACAATGCCAACTTTATTTTTAAGGATGCAGAAGGCGAGGGACTATTGCTGGGACTGGATATGAAGGGTATTGCCGTTTCTACCGGAAGTGCCTGCTCGGCCGGCGACCTTCGTCCATCACATGTTCTTTTGGCAATCGGTCTTTCCGAAGAAGAAAGTCACGGGAGCCTTCGCGTAACACTTGGGAAGTACACAACAAAGCAGGAAGTTGATTATTTTATCAATGCGCTAAAAGAAGTTGTTAATCGATTAAGAAAGATAGCAGGAAAATGATTCCGCTTCAGCGGAATCATCCCGAGCGAGCGTAGTGAGCCGAGGGATCCCCTCAAATTACCAAACGGCCAAACTAAACATTATGAACTATTCAAAACTCGTCCTCCAGCATTTCATGCACCCCAAAAACCAAGGCCGGCTCAAAAATCCGGACGGGGTTGGTATGGTTGGCAATCCGGCTTGCGGTGATATTATGACGGTTTATATCAAAGTAAAAAAAATCAAAGGCAAACCCCAAAGCAGAACAAGTTCGCTACGGGGCGAGGAAATTATTTCCGACATCAAATTTGAAACTTTGGGCTGCGCCGCGGCGATCGCAACCTCATCTATGGTCACTGAAATGGCCAAAGGCAAAAATTTGAACGACGCAGCCAAAATCACGCGCCAGGACGTCGCTAGCGGCCTTGAGGGCCTTCCGCCGGCCAAAATGCACTGCTCAAACCTCGCCGAAGAAGCCCTGAAACGGGCAATTGAGGATTATAGGCCTAAATCACTAGGGAAGACGAAAACTCGGAAATCAACCGGGAATAGAAAAAGGGGGAAATAATTTTTTTCTTCATATTTATTTATAAATAAAACCTCCGCTGAAAAAGAGTAGGGCGGAGGTTTTTGGTTGCAGAAAAATAATTTTTATTCTTATCTTGTTTTTCAAAAATTCAGAGGGAAAGAAGAGGCTAGGATATGGATATAGTGTCGTACAATGTAGCTTGGACGACATTTCTTATTGTCCAAGCTAATTATTAAACTACCGTTTGCCGTTTATTAATGGTAAACAATCATCTGGTCAACCACTACACCGCTTCCGTATAAAGCGCCCACGTAGGCTTTCGTCGAGCTCAAGAAAATATTAGCTCCCCAATAAGGATCGTGGACGACGTATTCCCCGTTTTTATCTTTTGAGTGAATGATCACGTAATGGCCCGCTCCCCTCTTCACAGCTTTCACAAAAACAATAACCGGATTTTTATTTTTCAACTCCTTGTCAACTGTATCCCAGTCAATATTTCCATGTCCCGTGGAAGACGCAAGCTCCACTCCTTTCCACGATTTCGGCCAAACGATAAGATCATGATAAAAAACCGGCTGCTGGGCAAGAACGCCGGGATTGATATCAACCCCGTGATAGCGAAAAACCATCGAGACCGCCGTCACCGCGCAACCATAGCTTTTCATAAGCGTGTTTGAAAAGCCAATATGCTGATCGCCCCAGCGCGGATCACGCTGGGAAAAATACCAGCTTGTTGAAGCCAGCCCCGATTTGGGTTTTTTAAGTGTTGCTTCCACTGCCGCGAGATCCGCGCTTTTTTCCTGACTCAATTCGGAAATATCCCCAAGAAGTTCCTGTTTCTGCTCTTCCACCCGGGCCAGCATCTCCTGATACTTCTGCTCTTCCCCTCGCGTCTCGGTCAAAAGAGTTTCTTTGGATCCTTGCTCGTTGTCAAGGTAGTGCTTTTTCTCACCAATCTGACCCTGTTTTTCCTTGAGCTCATTGTTTTTGTCCTCGAGTTTTCTTTTGCTATCAGCCAATTCATCCCGGGCGCTTATCACTGACGTCAAAACCTCGTCAACTTTAGCTCCCGTTTGAGCTACATAATCCGGCTGGCTCAAATAGCTGGAAAGGCTAACGTCGCGAAGCATTAATTCCATCAAAGAATCCCGATTATTTTCGTAATATGCCTGAAGCACGCTTCCCAGCAGTTCTTTTTTGTAATCAATTTCCTTTTCTTTTTCTCCGATTTGCTTGACCAAACTATCTATATCATTTGTTGTCGCGTCAATCTGCACTTGAAGCTTGGCGATATCATTTTCCAGGCTGGCAATTTGCCCCTCCATAAGTTCAATTTGATTTTGAAGCGTCTGGGCTTTGCTTTGCTTCATTTCAATCATCTGGCGATAGCTTTCCGCTTTTTTCTGAAGGTCCTCAATTTGCTCCTGTTTATTCTGAATTTGCTGCTGATTGCTGTTATCGGTCGTACTTTGAGCAATAACGCAGCTAAATAAAAAAGAAAAAATCAAAAAAGTTATCGCAAAGCGATTCCATATATTTGATATTTGATATTTGATATTTGATATTAACTCGAACATTTTCAGAACAATTATTTTATCTTTTCAATTGCTTTTTGTATTCTAAAAAGGGTTTCCCTCTTCCCTACCGCCCACGCTACCTCCCACGGCGACGGACTTTTTTCTTTCCCGGTGAGAGCCACCCGAAGCGGCCAGAGCAGCTCTCCCCTATTCTCCGGATCAGCCGCGGCTAGGAGTTTATTTTTTAAATTTTCTAATGTCCATTTACTCTCCTCGACAGAAGAAATAATATCCAAAGCTTTTTTGAGGGATATCGCTAAATTATTGTTATCCATATCTTTCCATTTTAAAAGATCCTTTTCGTATGTTGGTTTTTTAAGGTAAACTTCTTTATTTTCGGCAATGTCTGACAATTTCTTTATTCTTTCTTTTTCGACGGCGACAATTTTTTCAATATACTCGTCTGACAATTTCTCCTCATCTTCTTCAAGATATGGCCGACTTGGTTCAATAAGCTCCCAGTCTTCCTTTTTTCGGAGATAAATACTATTCATCCAATCCAATTTATCTCTGTCGAAGATTGCTCCGGATTTATTGAGTTTTGATATGTCAAATTCCTCGATCAATTCTTCCAAAGTAAAAAATTCCTGTTCCGTTTTCGGATTCCAGCCCAGAAGGGCGATGAAATTCACCACTGCTTCCGGCAGATATCCCTTTTTCATGAAATCCCCGACACTGACGTCTCCGTCGCGCTTGGAAAGTTTCTTTTTCGTGTTTTTATTGAGTATCACGCAGAGATGTCCGTACTGCGGCGGATTCCAGTCAAACGCCTGATAAAGAAGCAGGTGTTTTGGCGTGCTGGAAAGCCATTCCTCCCCTCGCAATACAAGGGTTGTTTTCATTAAATGATCGTCCACGACGTGGGCCAAGTGATAAGTGGGATAGCCATCTGATTTCAATATTACAAAGTCGTCTAAATTCTTGTTGGTAAACTTGACTTTACCGCGCACGACATCTTCAAATTCCGTCTCCCCTGTCTCCGGAACATCAAAACGAATGACACATTTTTCGCCGTTCGCGATTTTCTTCTCGGCTTCCTCCCGCGAAATTTCTTTGAGACAAAGTTTGTCGTAAGCCGGGGCGAGGCGAGCTTTTTCCTGAACGGCCCGCAAACTGTCGAGTCTTTCCGGAGTGCAGAAGCAATAATAGGCTTTCTTTTTTTCCACTAGCTCATGGGCATATTTTTTATAAATTTCAAGTCTTTTTGATTGAATATACGGCTTATATTCCCCTTTTTCATAAATATCTCCTTTTTCATTGACAAAAACTCCCTCGTTATGCTTGAGACCCGCCCAGTCAAGTGAATCTATCAGTTTTTTTATCGCGCCGGGAACAACCCGCTTTTGATCCGTATCTTCGATCCGCAAAAAATAATCTCCTTTATGTTTTTTCGCATAAAGAAAATTATAAAGAGCCGTTCGCAGTCCTCCAATATGCAAATATCCGGTTGGGCTGGGCGCAAAACGCACCCGGACTTTTTTGTTCATAAGTTATACCGTGATTATTATAAACGGCATCTGCCAATATAAAAAGGTCGCGAGGAGCAACGCCGCCAAAAACAAATTGCGCAAAACAAAATAGGCCGTTGGGTTATTCAAAACTGACCAGCGCGAGAGAAATCCGTGCCGGGAAAAACTATTAAAAACCAGGGCTGACGTGAAAAAAAGAAATATAAAAAAGATAAAGAGAAGAAGCGCCAGGACATCGGAAAGAAAAAAATTCTGTTCAATGAGATAGCCAAAAAAATAACGCGCCATCGGGGCATAGAGTATCTGGATGAAAAACAAATAGGAAAAAAATATCGCGCTCGTAATCCGTTCCACTTTTGCTGTAAAATCTTCTGCATACTGCTGATTGGATACCAGAACCGCAAAAAAATAAACCGCGAGGATTATATGCAAAAGATAAACAAGAGCCGCCGACCAGAAAATGTAATTTTGAAACAAAACAAAACCCAGAACTAGAGCCAGGATGACTGAAAAAATTAATGTGATTATTCGCAAACTCGACATCTCATTTTGATTTAACAACAGTTAAAATTGGAAAAACAATAACCGCGTTCCAAATTCTTCGGAGCCTCTTTGGCTCCTGAACGAGCCGGAATAGCCATTCCAGCCCTGCCTTTCGCATCCATTTCGGCGCCCGTTTCATTTTCCCGATGAGAAAATCAAACGCTCCCCCTACCCCGACCAGAATCTTGGCGTTCGTAAATTTCGATCGGTTTTCAAAAATAAATTTTTCCTGCTCCGGCGCGCCAAAATTCACAAAAATGATTTCCGAGTTTTTCACCGCCTCACCTTCAAAAAAATTTCTCTCTAAATATCTCGCTTCCACATCTACTTCATACTTCCGCTCTATTCCCCGTTTTATCTCTTCGGGACTGCTCAAGCTGTCTCTGCAGACAATAACCAATACTTTTTTTCTATTTTTCTTTGCCAATTTCAGCAAATAATCCGTCAAATCCACTCCGGTATATCTCGACTTTATTCTTCTACCTTTCAGCGCAGCTGCGAACTTAATACCAAATCCGTCACACAAGTTCAAATCTGAACTATTAAGAATATCTTGATAATTTTTGTCGTGATAACCCTTTAGAATAATTTCGGGATTAAGCGTGGCAATAAATTTTTGTTGCGGCGGGTTTTCCAAAATACCTTTTAACCAGTCATTAACTTCCTCTCTTAAGAGATTATCCACTCTTATACTTAATAATTTAACATTCGCATTCATTCGCATTTTATTCTAACAGAAATGACTCCAGAATATAATAAACTCTCTTGCCCTTCTCAAATTTGCTTTCGTATAACTCGATCGAGTTCACCGAAACGGAAAATTTGAAATCTCTTTCCACTTCCGGCTCCGGTTTACCCCGCACCACAGATTTATCTTGCCGTCCGGCAGATAAGTGATCATAGCATTCTGTGGTGCGGGGTAAAATTTTTCTCCATTTTTCCTTTCTGATTCTTCCCAGAGTAATATGAGGTCTAAACTCTCTCTTTTCCCCTACGTGAAATCCAAGCGCTTTATCCAGCCGATATTTTAGATCAGACAATTCGTCGCTTTTCTCGCCCGTTGCCCAAATCATTTTCTTTATTTCGTCAGTCGGCCCCGGCTCTATTTTTACAAATTCCAGTTCGAAAGACTGAAAATCCTGAACGGCGCTCTGAATAACCTCACAGACACCCAAAATATTTTCATCTGAAACGTAACCCAGAAAAATGAGCGTCAGGTGAAAATTTTCCCATCGAACCCATTTCACCCCGCACCACAGCCGGTTTTGATCTTTTATTCGCCTGGATAATCGATTTGAGCCATGCAAACGAAGCTGTGGTGCGGGGCAAGCGGGTAAATCCCCATATTCTTTTTCGACAAAACGAAACAGGCGCTTTTTGACGTCTTCCGGCAAACCAATTGCCACAAACAAGCGCTTTTGCATAAGAAAATTATAGCATTTTACCAACCAATTTTCAACCCGAATCTTCTACTCCACTTCCACGTCATAAATCGTCGCCACGTCTGATTTTTCTTCGGAACGGATTTCGGATCCATCGGCGGCGCGAATGTCGAAAATCACTTCGTTTTCTCCCGGCCGGATATCTTTTACTTTCGCTTCAATTGAAATTTTCGTATCAAGCTGGGTAATATATTTTTTGTAAACTTCCTGCCCGTTAACAAGAACCTTAAGTCCGAGAGGCTTATAGAGTTTAATTTTAAAATTGAATTTCCCATCCTGCGGAATTTGCGCCATATTCACGATTTTCACACCCGCCCCGTTTTCCGCCCAGCGCTGAAGGCCGTTTTTTGACTTGCTCTTGCCGACCCAGTGTTTATTTGAATAATCCATCGCCAAAAACATATGTTCCGGTATATCACTCTGGTCAATCTTGCAGGCATAAAGGTACTCATCCTTATATTCATCCGCACATTTTATGACATTTTGGATATAAGCCCTGGCCGAATACAGCATGTTTAAATCACCTTTCGCTGGATTTCCCTTGAGTCCCTCTTTGTCTAATATGATATACCGGATATTATAATAATTTAGAATTTCGCTTGATATCTTATAATATGAATCCTTCATTATGTCGCGGTCATTGCCATTGCTCCCGTCCGGCAAATCATAAAGAATAGTCCGGATAATTGGAGTCCCTCGCTGAAAAGTATAATGATCCTTTATTACCCGGGCAAAATCGTAGCCATTTATTGTATTTTTGCGATGAATGCTCTTCCATACCAAATCACGCGAAGCAAAATCATAATCCGTGCTCCCGGGGACTTCAAGCACGCTGTAATTTTCCTTGTCTTGACCTAATTTTTCATAAAAAGAAGAATGGAGAAGCAGATTAGTCTTGAGAGGAATTGCGAGAAATTCAAGGATGATGATTATGCTAATTATAAAAAATACAATTTTTTGTCTGCGACCAAGCCCAAAAAGATCGATGCGTTTGCTTTTTGCAATATCACCAGTTGGCGATTCTTCTTTTATTCCTTCCTTTTTATTTCTTATTTTTGATATCACATACGTGCTTCCCCACGCCGCGAGAACGGAAAAGGCCAGCATAGAATATACAAAAAGCCGTCCGACAGTTCGGATATTATTAAAAAACGGAAGATAATTATAGGCCAGGAGATACGGCATTTTTATCGGCGGTTCGATTTGCCCCTTGAAATGAAGGTATGGTCCGAGAGACAAAATATAGAAGCCAAGGGCCACTGCCAGCCAAAACCACTTCTGGGAAATCCGGTTTTTGAAGAAAGCGAAAGTTGAAAGCAACAGCACAAAAAATCCGACGTAAACTGAAAATGTGCTGTCCGTTCTCCTTTCGAAAGTTTGCCGGACCCCCGAAAAAGCGTTCGGCCAAAAAGAATGAAAAGAAGGAGGGATGAAAATGCTCAAAGTGTCATTGGAGTATTTCACTGCCGCCTTAAATCCCGGATCGAGATAATTGTCTCCAGAAGAGGCTATATTAAACAACGAACGGAACATAAAAAAGAAAAGGACTGATAAGACAAGAAGGCTGATAACCGCATAGAGCCAAAACTTGCCTTTCAAAAAAATCTTCGGCTGGAAAATAAGTTTATAGACGAGAAAGAATAAAACGAATATTACGGTAAACGCCAGAAGCTGATGTTCGGAAAAACCGATCAAAAGCAAAAACAATCCCGCCAGCGCGAAATTTTTGAACTTCAAGTCATCAAAAAATTTGAAAAGATAAAGCGCGAAAAACGGCAGCCACTCCTGATGCATTGTGCCCACGTTGGTACTCAACGAATTGTGAAGATGAAACGGCGAAAAAGCGAAAATAATTCCGGCAAGGAGCGACGCTGATTTACTTTTTGTAAAGTAATAAGCCAGAAGATAGGCACCGAACCCGGAAAGGATAAACGACGCGAAAAAAAGCAGATTATAGCCGATTATTTTTCCAAAAATCAGCTCGAAATAAGCATAGAGCGTGATGATGTTAAATTCCGACCGCCCCGCGAGTTCAATTGTTCCCTTGAAAATGCCAAGATCCTCGAGGACATTGACTCTTTCCCCCACCGTTCCAATTACCTGCATTGTATCCGACCCGAAACTGGGAACGGAAGAAAAAAAATGCCAAAAAGCAGGCCAGGTGAGAATAAGCGTTAAGACGGCATAAAAAATAATTATTTGTAAAGATTCGTGTTTTTTCTTTTCAGATTTTTCCATGGTCCAAATAAAATATTAAATAGAAAATAGAAAATATTTTTGAATTTTTACTATTTTCTTTTTGCTTTTTTATATTATTTATATTTCCCTCTCCAATCATTCACTCTTATCCTCAACAAATCCCAGGTCATGTTGAGCGGATCACGGACCAGCCGGATATGGCTTTCCGGTGGATTTTGGAGAGAAATGGGAAGTTCCTTCATTTTATAACCGAATTTATTGGCCAAGAAAATCACCTCTGCGTCAAAAGCAAATCTTTTCACGGTGAGGCGCGAAAAAATTTTCATCGCCGCTTCCCGGCGAAAAACTTTGAAGCCGCACTGGGTATCCTTTATGTTCCATATGTTTATGATTATTATCCGCAACAGCCGGAATATTTTTTCCATGATCCGCCGATGCCAGACCACGGGCCTCAAGATTTTCAGCCCCGGCACAAAACGCGAAGCGATTACAAGATCAAAACCATTCTTCACCTCCTCCAAAAATCCATCGAGTTCTTCTATGGGAATTCCTAGATCGGCATCCAGAAACATTACCGTCTCAAAACGACTCTTCAAAATGCCCCGCTGGACCGCTTTTCCTTTTCCCTCATTGGGCTGATTGTCAATTATCCTTATTGGAAACTCTTTCTGGAATCTCCTCAACTCTTCAAGGGTTTTGTCAGCGCTCCCGTCGTTGACCGCAATCAGCTCAAAATCATGAAAACGATTATTTAAGTAATCGAAAATGTTTTTAAGATTGAAGTAAATGGTTTTTTCCTCATTAAAACAAGGAACAACCACCGAAATCCGGCCGCTTTTCATAGATATTTTTAAATTTCCTCAATTCTATTTTACTCTAATTCAAATTATTTTTCCAATGAGATCCCGAAGATATCTTTCCAAAATATTCTTTTCGACTTCTCTTCTTTTTCTCCTGCAAAAAAAGCACCCGCGTCTTCTTTTGGATTTATTTTATACACAGTGAGCGCTCCAAACTTATTTTGCGATAAAATATCAAATTTTTCTTTGTTTTTCAGGCTGAAATTTTTGCTGCGGGTCAGACCAAAGGCATAAAAACATCCGTCCTGCCCGCCGTCATAATTTTTAATGGAAACCGCATTCAGATTTGCAAGTGCCAGCACGTATTTCGCGGGCGACTTGTATTCCGAGCTGGCGCTTATAAAAATAAGCGGCTTATCACAATCGCGTTTAATATATTCGGATGCTTTCTCGAGATGCCAAAGCACGATGCCATCCTGCGCTTTGAGAATAATTGTTCGCTTAGGATAAACCACCCGCTTCTGGGAGGACCTTATTTCTTTAAACCAGAAATAGGTTCCAGTGAGATTCCCAAAAAACATTATCGAGAGCGCCAAAACAACGCAGATTTTCCAAAAAATACGTCGTTTCTCCCAGAAAAATACGGCAAGATAGCCGACAAAAATAAACGGCAGCGCGAGAAGCGGCAAAAAAAATCGCGGCCGGATTTGATAAGCAATCGGGATATAAGCCAAAAAATATACCGGAAACCAAAGAAGCGAAACAAGAATAAAATTTTTCCTGCCCGAATTTTCCTCGCGGCGATAAAACTTGAAACCGAAAAACAGCGCCGGCAAAATCGCGCCCAGCCAGGAAACTATCGCCCCTTTAATGCCAGTCTTCCTGCTTATCCAGCTCGTCAAAATCAAAAACCAATTTTGCCCGAAGTAGCGGATATCCCGCTTTACATTTTGCCAAAAACTGTGCGCTGACGGTTTTTCCTTAAGAGCCGATATGAACTCGCGGGTATTTTCTCCCTTGGAGATAACTTCATTCAAAAATACAGGGAGATAGAATAAAAGGACAACAAAAACAAATATCACCGCTTTTTTCCAGTCCAAGAATTTGCCGGCGTCTTTTCTGTTTTTCCAGAGAAAAATTGCCGTTATCACCGGCAGAGTCAGAAAGGAAAGAAAATGAAGCTGAGTCGAGACCGCGAAAGAAGCGCCTGCCAGAATCACCCAGCGCAAGCGGTATTTTATTTTCTTGCCCCGCACCACAGATTCCTCCGATGAAGCGGCAGTATTTTTATTTAATAGACCTTGGCGACTTTCTGTGGTGCGGGGTGAATCGAATACGTTGAGAAGCGAATAAAAATAAAGAAGATTGAAAAAAGAGAGTGAATTCGGATTCCAGGCAAAGCGGGAGTACTGAATTCCCAAAAAGCAAACGGAATAAAGTCCCGCGAGCACCAGCGACCAGTCGCGGGAAAAATATTTTTTGGCGAATATGTAAAAAAGCGGAATGGAAAGAATTCCGAAAAGCAAATCCGGAAAGGCCATCACCGCCGGATGCGTGCTCTGGAAAATAGCCGCCGCCAGATATTGGAAATAATAAAATACCGGCCCGACATTCAGCTCCGTTCCGCCTGCCTTTGGTCCGAGAAGCGGAAGCCAGCCTGGCCCCTTTTCAAAAGCGTCGCGGATAAGCATTGCGTCCCGGGCCTGGTCCATTTTGAAAAACAGCCAGTCGGAAAAATGCCAGACGCGCAAAAAAACGGCCAGGCCCAGAACAAAGAAAAAAATTATTTCTTTGTAATTTTTTTTGAGGAAATCTTTCATTTAATTTCCCGGATCAAGGCTTTTTACCCGCGCTTTGCCGCTATGCCGGCTGTCGCTGAATGAAATGTACAATTTGTTTTCCGAAACGGCGAGTGAGGGATCTCCTTTTCCTTTTCCACTCGAAAGATATTTGCTTCCCCTGCTCTTCGTTTTTTCCCAACCCTGGCCGCTCCAGGATTTGGCTTTCACTTTCCATTTTCCCCGCCCGATTTTCTTCGAGTAAGCGACAAAAACTTTTCCTGCTTGATTTGCGGCTATCGCCGGCTCAACGGTTCCTCCCGTTTCCGCGATTCCCCCGCCGACACTTTCCCAAGAGCTGCCGTTCCATTTGAGAACATGAATATTTTTTTCGTTTTTTCCCGCATAAGTGAGAAACAGATTCCTGTTCACGTCAGCCGCAAGATTTGGGCTGAACCCCCGCTCTTCGCTTATTAGTCCGTCCGGATGATACCCGTCAGAAAGATTTTCCCAGGAACTGCCATCCCATTTTTTTGCCCGAATTCTCCCGCCGGAATTGATGTCTTCAAAGGCAGCGTAAATTTGATTGTCAATCCGCGACGGAGCCAATGTTACTTCGGAAGCTGTTGAATCGCTAATCAGGCCATCCGGATTATTCCCGTCTTCAACGTTGCTCCAGCCAGAGACGTCATTCCACTTCATTACCCGGATTCGCTCACTGCTTGCCTCATCGCGAAAAGCGGCGTACAAATTTTCCTGCGACCGGTCAAAACACAAATCAGGTTCAAATCCCTGCTGACTGCTTATATAACCGAGCGCGTGGCCGGAATCCTCCAAATCCGACCAGCTCGATCCGCTCCATTTTCGCACTCTCGCTCTTCTTCCCGCGTCTAAATCCGTATACGCCGCATAAATGTCATCGCCTTTCGTTTCCAGAACCGGGTTCCAGCCATTGCGGGCAATATAGCCCTTTTTTGAGTCGCCGGATAAATCAGTCCAGCTTGAGCCATCAAATTCTCTGACAAAAACTCTGTCCCGTTTGTTTTGGAAAGCGAGATATATTTTCCCCGAATCAGAAACAGCAATGTTAGTTTCATTGGCTTTCTCCAGACTCGCCAGCCCGTTTTTTGTCTTTCGGCCGTTCAAATCCGTCCAGTTGTAATTCGAAGCCGAATACACAAAAAGAGGCAAAAAAACCGCCGCGAAGAGAAAAAAAATTATTTTATTTTTTCTTATCATTGTGATATTTGTTTACTCACGCTGTAATTTGCCGGCTTTTTTCCGTATTGAATGACGGAGATTCCAACCTCGCCGCTTTCTCCGTCTGTTTCCACGCTTATGTCGGCAAAACTGCCTCTTGCTTTGCTGTCAGTCAGGTTATTGATAACAAAATAATTTATGCCATTTTTTTTCTCGCTGTAATTGACGGCATGATGTCCGCTGAAGACCGCAACGACATTCCCGTATTTCTCCAAAACGTTCCTCACCGCGTCCGCGCTAAGTATATTAATTCTCCAACTGCTTCCTTCCGGAGTCGAGACAGGACTATGATGGGAAAAAACAATTACCGGAAGTTCAGTATTCAGTTGTTCATCAAGCCAGGCAAGCTCTTTATCGGAAACTCTCCCGTTGGTCTTGTATTCGTCTTCGCCGGAAGCCAGATCATTCGTATCCAGAGTAATTATCCTTGCACCTTTCGTGTCCGTTACTGAATGATTATAATTGATTCCTAGATTTTCCTGAACTTCTTTTTTGGACAAATGGGATAAATCATGATTGCCGATGCAGTATCTTCTTGGAGCATCAAGACGCCTGAAGACCCTGTTAATTTCAATCATTTGTTTCTTGGCTTTTTTCTTGCTGACCCCGCTACCAAGAATGTAATCACCGCCCCCAATGACCAAGTCCGGCTTAAATTGGTTATTGTAATGTGCAACTGCTTGTTTTAAATATTTTTTGGCTTTATGGGGCAGCTTATGGGTGAATTTCTTGTATTTCCCGTATTCCCAATCCGTCACAAAGCCGATTTTGAGCGTTTCGGCTCTGGCAAAAGAAAAAAGCGCAAAATTCGCCAGCAAAATGAAGATTATTAAAATAACTTTATTTTTTGTTTTTGGCATCAGTGGAACTCCCCCTTTCTCTTTTGAATAATATGTCTTTTCTTCAGAAGACCCGGAATATTCCAAATCACGCTTCCCCACGCTCTCAATATTACAATCGCCACTCTCGCTTTGCTCTGCCCGCTTACAAATTCCGTCTCCCGTTTCTTTTTTCTGAAAACATTGAAAACTAGCCGGACATAACTCAAAAGTCTCCAAAACAAAGTCTTTACCATCAATCCGCAGGGATAATTTTTGATAATCGTGAAAAAATAATTCCGGTGAAGATAGTAAGCTTTCATAAGCGATGTTTTTCCAGCCGTTCCGCTGTGAACGTGATAGACGATCGAGCGCGGGCAATAATATGATTTTAGACCAGCCAGCTTGATTCGCCAAGCCAAATCCACGTCTTCATAAAAAGCAAAGTGGCCGTTATCAAAATATTCCCCTTTTCTAAATTGCGTCTTTTCCAGCGCTTCCCCCGTAAAAAGCGAGGCTGTCCCGTTCGCGCCGAAAATTTCTTTTTCTTCGCCGTATTTTTTCCCGCTTTCGCCATATCCTCTGTTATGAGCCGTTCCATCGCGCGTTATATAAATTCCCGCGCAATCGATTTTATTTTTCTCGAAAAAATTCAGAATTTTCGGCTGGATTGAGCCGGCATCCGGATGCCTTTCAGCACAATTTACCAATTTTTCAACGTATTTTTCGTCCAACTTTGTATCATTATTTAAAATAACAACGTACTTTACGTTTTTGTCCTCAAGCGCTTTTTTGATACCTATATTATATCCAAAGCAGAAACCGGTGTTTTTTTGGAGTTTTATAATTTCCGTTTCCGGATAATTTTTCCCGACGAAATCAACCGAATCGTCTTTTGATCCGTTGTCCACGAAAATTATTTTGAAATTTTTGTAAGTATGATCTTGAAGCGAGCCAAAACAATCCTTGAGATATTTCTTCCCATTCCAATTGACGATAATTACGGCTATATTAATCATAATAAATTTACGAAAGCGAAAAATAGAATTTCGAGAGTATCGCGTTCTGCCCGACTTTTGTCGGAGCAGGTTAGCCTACTCAAGAAATGCTATTTTTCGCTTTCGCATCTTGCAACCTCGACCGCAGGTAATTATAATATTCGCTGTTGTGGCTGTTTTTCGTTGTGTAGTCCCGCAAAGCTTTTTTTCGAGCTTCCTTGCCCATGCGCTCGCGCAAGTTTTTATCCAAAATAAGTTTTTCCAGCTTTTCAAGCCATTCTTTGATATCTCTGGCAAGAAAACCATCCTCGCCATCAAAAATTGCCTTACTGAATGTCTGATTCCTCACAGCTACTGTCGGAACGCCCAAAATTCCAGCTTCGAAAAACTTGAGCTCTGATTTTGATTCGCAGAACGGATTGTCTTTTTCAAGCGGAATTATGTTTATATCAACACTCGATATGTTCTTAAAATGTTCTTCTCGAGAAACAAATGGCAGCTTCTCGATTTGATTTTGAAATTTATCGAATTTCTCGCTGATGTCGAGCGGACCGGCGAGAACCAATTTCACGTTCGGATATTTCTCGAGAATTAGAATCAGCGCGTCCTCGATCGTCGCGAAATTTTTGTCGTGCCCTTTTGTCCCGGCAAAATATCCTATTCTCAAGCCATTATCTTCTGTCAAAGGCCCAACCTTCCGCATTTTTTCTTTTAGAATTTTATCAGCTACTTCAAGATCTTTTAGAGACAGTTTGTTTTTTGACACAAAAACTCTTTTCCCATAACTTTCTAAAATTTTTGCAAGATATGTCGTGGTAGTTGTGCAAACTTTCACGTACGGATCTTTTAATACTTCCGCCCCGACTCCTTTTTCGTATTGCCTTCGCTCCAGAGCATTCATCTTTTCAAGATGAAACATATACCTGAAATATTTCGGATTAAAAACCAGATCATCTGTTTCAAAAATAATTTCGCCTTTATTTTTTTTGATTTCCTCTATCAGCTTGGCAATCCCCGGGGTATATAAAATCCGATGAAAAATGAAGATTTTGAATTTATCCGCGTACCTCGGGAGAAAAGGATTATCCTGAATCGTCACTGAACATTTGAAACCATGAAGTTCTAATTCTTCTCTTTGATTGTGCGCTCGATATCTTGCGCTGTCTCCAACCCCAACTGTCACAAACAAAATATCCCCCGGCCGAACCCGGCCGAACTGCGCCAGAAATGATTTCGCTACCCGCTTCCCGCCGCGAAACAGCCCTTCCTGTTTTAGAGCGCTAATCACTTTTCCGGTTTTTATAATCAGAGTTTTCATCTCACCAGTAATTTGAAAATTTCAAATAATTTCCGGGCTTCTTTTTCTTCACTCAAATTTTCTAAATCATAATCTACCCTGTCCTCGCTCTCGATATTCGCTAAATTTTTCGCGAAATCATTAAATGATTTCAAATAATATCCCTTCTCACCTAATCTTGCCCGATTGAATTCATTTTCAAAACAAATCACCGGAAGACCCGCCGCCATGTAGTTCACCAATTTTCCGCTTGATTCGGTTGAATCTTTTTTCGGGTCTATTCCAGCGTTCGCGAGGACGAGATAATGCGGGAGAGAAAAATAATTCACCTTTCCGGCAAAATATACCAAATCTCCGAGATTATTTTCTTCGATAAATTTTTTATATTTTTCTTCGTCGCTTCCGAAGCCGCCGAGCAGAAGCTTCCAGCCACTATTTTTCCAAAGCTCGGCTTTTTCCTTCCCCGACTCGTCGGGGAATTCCTCAAAGCCAAGCTTTTTAAAAGCTTCGAGTAAATTTCCAACCCCCTTATTATCGCTCAATCCGCCGACATAGACCAGCAGCTTGCTGTTCCCGGCCCATTCTTTTATTTTCTTGATTTTTTCCTGCTCTTCTTTCGATAAATTTTGCGTATTTTTAAATAAATCCATGTCTACCCCGTCCTTTATTACAGTTGTAGGTGTCGGACACCTACAAATAACATTTTCACTGCTAACCACAACTCTATCCGCCCAGTGAATAATTCTTTTCGAAAACCAAACAAAAAATTTTCGGGCAACGGAATTTTTTCGGCTATAGCTCGCAAATTCTTCATCAATATTCCCCTGCAGATCAAAAATGATTGGAATATTTTTTCGGCAGGCCAGTTTTTTGGCCAGATATCCGACTGCCAGTCCTTCGTAAAGATGCATGTGAATCAAGTCCGGCTGGAAATTCCTGATTTCCCGCCACGCCAAAAAAAGAAGTTTGAAATCAAGCCAAAGTTTCCCCCACGAAAATCCAGACGTTGTTTTTTTGTACCATTTCGGACCTTTTATCCTCGCGATATCAAGTCCGGGAACATTTTCGCCGATATGATAAGTACAAAGGCGCATCCGCGCGCCCAGTTTTTGCAAATATTTGGCTTCGTTATAGATTCTTATATGACAGCCGCGGTCAGAAAAAAAAGGCGTCGCGGCGATGGTCAATATTTTCATGAATGTAAAATGCAAATCTCAAAATTAAAAATGACAATGTAAATTGTCAAAATTATTTCTTTTCTTTTAAAGTTATGATGCCCTTAGCAATAACATTTGATATTTCGACTAATTCTTGTAATAACCAGCTCAATTCTTTTTGATCTCCCTTCCCAGTATCTCGCAAAAGAGCTAGCCATACTTTCGATTCATTCGCTGATTTCAGAGAATGAGTGAAAAAATTTATAAAATCCTTTTTTGAACTTGCTGAATTTGCTTCGATATAATTAGCCAGAATACTTGTCCCGCTTCTTAACAATTGCTTTCCCATAACATCACATACGGAATTCTTGGGAAGTTTATCTATAAATTTAATCAGTCTCAAAACAAAATTGTATAATCTTTTTTTAAATTCATTTTTAAATTTTGCCTTGTCATTTTCCATTTTGATTTTTTCATTTTCAATTTTTTATGATTTCTCTTATCTTATAATTCATCTTCCCCTGCGACTTGTAATAGTTTTTCACCGCGATATCGGCCAGAAGTCCGAAAACAAAAAGCTGAATTCCCATGAGCACCAAAAACACGGCGACAAGCGGCCAGATTTTATTTGAGAGCGGAACGTTATAAAAAACTCGCGCGGTTATAAGTCCGGCGCCCGAAACCACGCCCAGAAAGAAAATAATTAACCCTCCCGCCCCAAACAAATGCAAAGGACGGTTGGC
>PFVO01000014.1 GCA_002790655.1 Candidatus Moranbacteria bacterium CG_4_9_14_3_um_filter_44_28
ATCAGCACCAATAGCCCGTTTAAGCGGGGAGTTTGCGTGAAAGTTTCGACAACCACTCCCAAAAAACCAAATTCGGCGTTGAGGAAAATTGCCAGAGTGCGCCTCACCAACGGAATGGAAGTGACGGCTTATATTCCGGGAATCGGCCATAACCTGCAGGAACACTCAATCGTGGTGATCCGCGGCGGACGGGTGCCGGATCTGCCGGGGGTGCGCTATCATGTTGTCCGGGGCGTGCTGGACGCGGCGGGAGTATCAGACAGAAAACGCAGCCGCTCGAAATACGGGACCAAAAAACCGAAAAGTTAAAAATTCAAATTTCCAAATCCAAAATAATATCAAAATACAAATAACCAAAATCCAAAACGTTTTGAAAATTTTCCGCCAAAGGCGGATCAGCCTCTGGCTGAGATATTAAAATATTTGGATTTATTTGGAATTTAGTGCTTTGAATTTAGAATTTTATAAAGTTTATGCCACGAAGAAAACGCGTATACCGAAAAAATTGGAAGCCGGATTCAAAATATGGAAGTCTTGTCGTGGGAAGATTTGTCGGGCATCTGATGGAAAGAGGAAAGAGAAGCATCGCGGAGAAAATTATCCAGGACTGCTTTGAAATAATCCACGACCGGACAAAAAAAGGCGGACTAAACGTCTTTGAACAGGCGATCAAAAATGTTTCGCCCCTGGTTGAACTGAAATCCCGCCGGATCGGAGGAGCGAATTATCAGGTTCCGATCCAAGTTTTGGGCGATCGCCGGGCGACTTTGGGAATGAGATGGATAATCAGCGCCACAAGAACCAAAAAAGGCAAGAAAATGGCGGAAAAACTGGCTTTGGAGCTGATTGACGCTTCTCAAAAAACTGGAGCCGCGATGAAAAAACGGGAAGACACCCACCGAATGGCGGACGCAAATAAGGCGTTCGCGCACTTTGCTTAAAAAAAATGGCCAGAGAATATCCTATTGAAAAATACAGAAATATAGGCATTATTGCCCACATCGACGCCGGCAAGACCACTACTACCGAGCGCGTTTTGTTTTATACCGGAATTTCGCACAAGATCGGCGAAGTGCATGAGGGGAAAGCGGTGATGGACTGGATGGAGCAGGAAAAAGAGCGCGGAATCACGATTACTTCGGCCGCGACGACTTGCTACTGGCAGGATTGCCAGATAAACATCATCGACACGCCTGGGCACGTCGATTTCACGGTCGAAGTAGAAAGAAGCTTACGGGTTCTTGACGGCGGGGTGGTTGTTTTTGACGGAAAAGAAGGAGTAGAGCCGCAGTCGGAAACAGTCTGGCGGCAGGCCGACAAATACAACGTGCCGCGGCTTTGTTTTATCAACAAAATTGACAAAGAGGGAGCGGATTTTGTTTTCTCGCTGAATTCAATTCTGAACCGCTTAAGTCCCAAGGCGATGGCGGTGCAAATTCCCATTGGAGAAAGAAGTGATTTCAAGGGCGTTGTTGATCTCATGGAAATGAAAGCCGTTTATTTTGAAGGCGATAAAGGAGAGAACGTGAAAGAAGAGGATATTCCGGCAGATCTCGCTAAGAAAGCCAAAGAGTGGCGCGAAAAAATGGTCGAGAAAATTGCCGAAACGGACAACCAGCTCACGGAAAAGTTTCTGGGCGGCGAAGAAATTGCAATTCCTGAACTGAAGAGCGCTCTTCGGAGAGCAGTAATCTCCGGGAAATTGTATCCCGTCTATTGCGGCTCGGCCCTTCGCAACAAAGGTGTTCAACCGGTTCTTGACGGCGTAGTCGAATACCTTCCTTCGCCGATTGATATTCCTCCGGCTAAAGGGATTAACCCAAAGACTGAAAAGGAAATTGAAGTGAAAGCTGATGACAACGAGTCTTTTTCGGCTCTCGCTTTCAAAATCGCGACTGATCCGTTTGTGGGACAGCTTACTTTTTTTCGGGTTTATTCCGGAACGGCAAAAGCGGGTTCTTACGTTCTCAACTCCACGAAAGACGAAAAAGAAAGAATCAGCCGCATTCTTCGCATGCACGCGAACCACCGGGAAGAAATGCAGGAAATTTTCTCCGGCGGCATTGGAGCGCTGGTCGGGATGAAAAATACGACTACCGGCGACACGCTTTGCGATCCGGAACACACGGTGATTTTGGAGTCGATTACCTTTCCTGAACCGGTAATATCAATTGCCATCGAGCCAAAAACGAAAGCCGATCAGGAAAAAATGGGAGTCGCGCTCAAGAAACTGGCCGGAGAAGACCCGACTTTCCGCATTCGGTCGGATGAAGAAACGGGACAGACAATTATCGCCGGCATGGGTGAACTGCATCTTGATATTATCGTTGACCGGATGAGAAGAGAATTCAAAGTTGAGGGGAACGTTGGCCGGCCGCAGGTTGCCTACAAAGAAACAGTCAAGCAAATCGCCGAGGCGGAAGGAAAATACATCCGCCAGTCGGGCGGGCGCGGGCAGTACGGCCACTGCTGGCTGCGGGTTGAACCAAACGAAAAAGGAAAAGGATTTGAGTTTATTGATGAAATAAAAGGAGGAATTATTCCCCAGGAATTTATTCCGGCTATCCAAAAGGGCGTGAAAGAAGCTATGGATAAAGGGGTGGTGGCCGGCTATCCTTTAGTTGATATGAAAGTAGCGGTGTACGACGGATCCTTCCATGATGTTGATTCATCAGAGGCGGCTTTCAAAATCGCCGGTTCAATGGCGCTTCAGGAAGCGGTAAGGCGAGCGAGTCCCATCATTCTTGAGCCGATTATGAGGGTGGAAGTCATTACTCCGGAAAATTTTATGGGCGATGTGGTAGGTGATTTGAACGCGAAAAGAGGAATTATTCAGGAGATAGAAGACCGCGGTGAGGGAAACGCGCGGGTGAAAATCATCAAATCGCTCGTGCCGCTTGCTTCAATGTTTGGCTACGCGACCCAGATGCGCTCAATGAGCCAGGGCCGGGCAAACTACAACATGGAGTTTAACCGCTACGAGGAAGTGCCGGGAAACATTGCTGAGGAGATTAAAAGTGGCAAATAACTATGATTTCAAAGGAACTTAAAGACATAATTGAACTGGTGGGTGGAAGATACATTGTTGTTGAGGATGGAAGACCGAAATATATCATTATGGGCTTTGAGGAGTACAAGGAAGCATTTTTTGGCAAAAAGCAGCTTCAGGCATTGACAGAGGAAGAGCTTATTGATAGAATTAACGCTGATATTTCTTTGTGGCGGGAAGGGCAAAGCAAAGACGAGGATATCGCGCTTGACGAAATTGATGATTTGAAGAATATTGAATATGTGTAACGGGTGCTTGCCAAAAAATAAAACTTGATTTATAATAATTTTACAGCATTTATCATAATAAATCTTAATAAAATCTAATCGAAACGAATCGGCATGGATTTGGAAGCTTGCCCCGCACCACAATTGCATTGATGAACGGGATGCAGGTTGATAAATCGCTCCGTACCACTTTGATTGTGGTGCGGGGTGAATCTGTGCTAATTCGCAAGAATCGAAAATTATGGCAGCAGTATTTGAAAGAACCAAGCCTCACGTAAACGTCGGAACCATTGGCCATGTTGACCATGGAAAAACCACCTTAACCGCAGCTATGCTTCACGTTTTGGGACTGGCCGGCTTTTCCGCTTCAAAGAAGTCGGTTGACGATATTGACAATGCTCCAGAGGAAAAGGAGCGCGGCATCACCATCGCTACCACTCATGTGGAGTATGAATCGGAAAAATGCCACTACGCTCACGTGGACTGTCCGGGTCACGCCGACTATATCAAAAATATGATTACCGGCGCCGCGCAGATGGACGGAGCTATTCTCGTTGTAAGCGCGACCGACGGCCCGATGCCGCAAACAAGAGAGCACATCCTTCTTGCCCGTCAAGTTGGTGTTCCGGCAATTGTCGTGTTTCTCAATAAAGTTGACATGGTGGATGATCCCGAACTTGTTGATTTGGTTGAAGCCGAGGTGCGCGAACTTCTCACGAAATACGAGTTCAATGGCGACAAGGTTCCGGTTATCCGCGGGTCGGCTCTTAAGGCTCTTGGGGCAAAATCGAAGGATGACGAAGCAGCCAAGCCAATCCTTGATCTCATCAAGGCGCTTGATGAAAGCATCCCCGAGCCGGTTCGCGATGTTGACAAGCCGTATTTAATGCCGATCGAAGATATTTTCTCAATCGAAGGCCGCGGGACTGTTGTGACCGGAAGAATTGAAAGAGGTATTGTCAATCTCAACGATGAGATTGAAATTGTGGGAATCCGCCCGACAACCAAAACAATTGTCACCGGGATTGAAATGTTCAACAAGACGCTCGACAAGGGCCAGGCGGGTGACAACGCCGGGATTCTTCTTCGCGGAACGAAGAAAGAAGATGTGGAAAGAGGACAGGTTCTGGCGAAACCCGGATCAATCACTCCTCACACCGAATTCGAAGGAGAAGTTTATGTGCTTACCAAAGAGGAAGGCGGACGCCATACCCCGTTTTTCAAGGGGTATAAGCCGCAGTTTTATATTCGTACCACTGATGTGACGGGGGACGTTACTCTTCCTGAAGGAACGGAAATGGTTATGCCGGGCGACACGGTGAATTTGGGAATAAAGTTGATGGCGCCGGTAGCGATGGAGGACGGGATGAAATTTGCCATTCGCGAAGGCGGAAAGACGATCGGCGCGGGAGTGGCGACAAAGATTACAAAATGACACTGCGAGTGTCATCCCGAGTATCCGCTGGTTGAGAGGCGGATGCGAAGGATCTCGTGCTTTCCTGCATTCCTCGGGATCGATTCGTCGCTTCCTGTCGGGAGCTTCTCACAATGACATGCAATATTATTTAACAATTTTTTAAGATTCCAAATTTCAGATGGCAATCAAGAAGACTGCTGAAGAGGAAGTAAAGTCTCGGATTAGAATTAAAATCAAAGCCTACGATCACAAAGTGATTGATCGTTCAGCGCGGCAAATCGCGGAAACAGCGGAGCGCACCGGCGCGGAAATTGCCGGTCCGGTTCCTTTGCCGACCCAGATTCGAAAATACACGGTCAATAAATCTACTTTTGTTCACAAAGACAGCCGCGATCAATATGAAATGCGGACTCATAAGAGATTGATTGATATATTTAATCCTACCCCAAAAACGATTGACAGCCTCACGAATTTGGATCTGCCGGCGGGGGTTGATATAGAAATAAAGATGTGATTTCAGTGATCAGTGAACAGCGAACAGTGATCAGTAAAAATTTGCAGGATACACTATTTTAAGTCCCATTTAAGCGGGATACTGAACTAGTCAGAAACTAAAAATAATGTAGTTTTGACTGGATCTAGTCCAGTTTTTTGTTTGAAATTTGATGTTATGAAATTTATTCTCGGAAAAAAGCTCGGGATGAGCACGATATACGATGAAAAGAAAGGCGCGCTCAATGTGACTCTTGTTGAGTGTGGGCCGAATGTCATAACACAACTGCGAAGCAGTGAAAAGGATGGCTGTGAAGCGGTGCAGATCGGATTGCGAAAGCGCAAAGCGCAAAGCGCAAAGCGCAAAGCTAAGGAAATTTTTTTTAAAATTAAAGAATTTCGCGGTGAAATTAAAGATTTGAAAATTGGTGATGCAGTTGATATAAATCAGTTTCAAGTTGGAGACAAAGTGAAAGTCTCGGGGATTTCAAAAGGGAAAGGATTTCAGGGCGTGGTGAAAAGGCATGGTTTCAAAGGCTCTTCTCATTCCCATGGACACAAGCATGACTGGCGCGCGCCGGGCTCAATCGGTTCAAGTTTTCCGGAACACGTAGTGAAGGGAAAGAAAATGGCGGGGCGGATGGGCGGAGTGAGAGCAAGCGTGAAAAATTTGGAAATAGTGGAAATTGACAAAGAAAACAATATTTTGTTTTTGCGGGGGGCAGTGCCGGGAGTGAAGGGAAGAATAGTGGAAATAGTTGGTATTTAAAATTTGAAATTATATGAAGTTTCCTGTCCATAACCTGAAAGGTGAAAAAGTAAAGGATATTGAATTATCCGAATCTGTTTTTGGCTTGAAACCCAACGATTTGCTTCTTCATCAAGTTTACGTTTCTCAATACGCCAACCGCCGAAGAGTTCTGGCTCATACAAAAGACAGGGCGGAAAGAGCCGGTTCCGGCCGGAAGCCCTGGCGGCAAAAAGGAACGGGAAGAGCCCGGGTCGGTTCCGTCCGCTCGCCGATTTGGAGAAAAGGCGGAGTTATTTTTGGTCCGACAAAGAACAGGAATTTCAAAAAGGAGATTCCCAAAAAAATGAACCGCAAGGCTCTGACAGTCACGTTAAGCGGGAAGGCGAAGGACAAGGAAATTATTATTGTCGATAGCCTGAAGATCAAGGAACCAAAAACAAAACTAATAAAACAAACCATTGACAATTTGAAATTAAAAGGCAGTGTTCTTTTTGGGTTTTCGAGAGACGAGCGGCTGGCAAAAAGAGCCATTCGGAATTTACAAAGAGTTGACGACATTGACGTGGAAAACCTGAATGTATTTGATATTTTAAATCATAAATACTTAGTGATGAGTGAAGAGGGGATCAAATTTTTAGAAAGTAAGTACAAATAGAAAAAATGGGTATTTTCGATAGGTTTAAAAGCAAAGAGAAGCCAGAAAAAAAACCGGCTGAAAAAAAGGAGAAGCTGAAAGCTGTTCAGCCTGAAAAGAAAAAAGAATCAAAGTCTCGGATTGAAAAACCGAAAAGGGGCGCGAAGACCGGAAAAATTGTCAAAAAAGAAGAAAATATTGCTTACGAGATATTGCTCGAACCGCTGGTTTCTGAAAAATCAACGGGTTTGGGACAATTTAATAAATATGTTTTCAAGGTTCATCCGAAGGCGAGCAAGTTTCAGATAAAATCGGCTGTCGAGAGCTACTACGGGGTCGGCGTAACGAAAGTAAATGTTATAAAAATCCATCCCAAGAAAAGAATTCACGGCCGGAAGGTTGGCTGGAAGCAAGGGTTCAAGAAGGCGGTTGTAACACTTCGGGAAGGGGATACGATTGGAGCAGCGGAAGGCGTGTAGCAACGCGCAAATTATGATTAAGATTTACAAAAAAACTACTCCCGGGCGCCGGCAGATGTCGGTGAACAAACTCGAAAAAGATTTCGGAAAGCCGGAAAAAAGCTTGACGTATTTTTTGAAGCGCGACAGAGGACGTTCGCAGGGAAAAATTTCCGTTCGTCACAAAGGCGGCGGCCACAAGAAGAAGTATCGCCAGATTGATTTCAAAATGGACAAAGTGAATATCCCGGCTAGGGTGGAAAGAATTGAGAAAGACCCGTTTCGGAGCGCCAATGTTGCCCTTCTCCATTATAAGGATGGAGAAAAAAGATATTCTATCGCGGTTGAAAAAATGAAGGTCGGTCAGGAAATTATAATCTCGGAAAATGCTTCCATAAAAGAAGGAAACCGGGCGATCTTGAGAAACATTCCGGTTGGAACGCAAGTATCGCTCGTGGAGATATTTCCCGGGAAAGGCGCCCAGCTGGCCCGGAGCGCCGGTTCGTCAGCGATTTTGATGTCCGTGGAGGGGAATATGGCTCAACTCAAACTTGCCTCTGGCGAGTTGAGACTGGCTAGCGCCGATTCCTGGGCGACTATTGGACAAATCAGCAACATTTTGCATAATACGGTAATGATAGGCAAGGCCGGCCGGTCGCGCTGGATGGGAATCCGCCCGGCGGTTCGCGGAACGGCGATGAATCCGGTTGATCATCCTCACGGCGGAGGTGAAGGCCGGCAGGGCATCGGGCTCAAGCATCCCAAAACTCCGTGGGGAAAACCGGCGCTTGGGAAGAAAACGAGGAAGAAGTTTAAGTATAGTGATAAATTTATTTTGAAAAGAAGAAAATAATGTCAAGAAGTCTCAAGAAAGGTCCCTACATAGATGAGAGGTTAATAAAAAAATTACAGGATAAACGGCCCGGTGACAAAACGGTTGTGAAAACCTGGTCGCGCGCCTCAACTATTATTCCGGAAATGATAGGGTTCACCTTTGGTGTCCACAATGGAAAGGATTTTATTCCGGTATTTGTGACCGAAGAGATGATCGGCCATAAACTGGGAGAGTTTTCTCCTACCCGCAAGTTTATTCGTCACGGCGGCCGCATCCAGAAAGAACTGGAAGCAGTAGCGGCCCAAAAGGAAGTAGAGACAGCGAAGGCAGAAAAAGTGTCAGAGGGAGAAAAGAAATAAATCACACCTATGCAGGTTTCAGCTAAACTCAATAATTTCAGAAAATCTACCCGAAAAGTTCGCCTGGTAGCGAAAATGCTTCGGGGATTGGAAGTAAAGGAAGCCGAAAATCAGCTCAAGTTTTTGATTAAAGGTTCAGCGCCGGATTTCGAAAAACTGCTCAAGAGCGCGATTGCCAATGCTGAAAATAATTTCGGGCTGGATAAAGATAATTTGTTTGTCAAAGATATAATCGTAAATGAGGGAGCGAGACTGAAAAGATGGTTGCCGAGGGCTTATGGAAGAGCGACGCTTATTCTCAAAAGGACGAGCAACATCGAAATGGTTCTGGCGGAAAAAGTTGAAGGAAAAGGACGAAAAAAGATCGAGAAAAGAAAAGAAATAAAAGACATAAAACATGAGGAAATTGAGCGAAAAGAGGAGAGAGGCGAGGAAGAGGCGCAGGAAGAAAAGAAAGAGATTACAAAAGAAAAAGACGAGAAAGAATTTTTGGATGAAAAGAAGAAATCAGCCGGCGCCAGGGGGTTTTTGAGGAGAGTGTTTAGAAGAAAGTCAATGTAAATTTATGGGACAGAAAGTTGACCCGCGAAGTCTCCGGATTGGAATAACAGCAAACTGGAAGTCTCGCTGGTTTAGCAAAAAAGAATATGCCAGACAATTACGCGAAGATGTCGCCATTCGTAAAGTTCTTGAAAGTCGTCTTCGCAGTGCGGCTATTGGCGCGATTGAAGTGGAAAGGTCGGTTGGTTCGGTGAAGATAATCATCAAAACCGCTCGTCCGGGAGTTATTATTGGACGTGGCGGAACCGGCATTGAAGATCTTAAAAAAGAGATTAAGGAAAAGTTGTTCAAAAATAGCAAGACAGAACTCAAGGTTGAAGTTGAAGAGATCAAAAACATTGAAGAGAATGCGCAGATAATCGCCCATAATGTGGCCGAACAGCTGGAGAAAAGAATTCCCTTTAGAAGAGTGCTGAAGGCTACAATTGATCAGGCGATAGAGAGCAAGAAAATCAGGGGAATAAAAATTGAAATAGCCGGCCGGCTGGGAGGTTCGGAAATCGCCCGCCGCGAATGGCTCTCGAAGGGAGCGCTTCCTCTGCATACTCTTCGCGCCGATGTTGATTTTGCCAAAGCCGAAGCTAAGACAACCTATGGAGTAATTGGAGTGAAGGTGTGGGTGAACAGGGGGGAGAAATTTGAGTAATCTTTACGAATTACGAATTTTGTACGAATATACGAATTCGTGCAAACAAGTGATTTGTAAATTACAGAAAAATATATTGTATAGTATTAGTATATTCGTAAGTAATTCGTAATTCGTACAGAAATCCATGTTGATGCCCAGAAAAGTCAAATACAGAAAGCGCCAGCGAGGAGGGAAATTGCGGGCGAGGTCAAAAAAGGGCTCGGAATTGAGCTTTGGCAGTTTTGGTCTAAAGTCGCTTGAAGCAGGTCTGGTTTCTTCCCGTCAGATTGAGGCGGCGCGGCGCGCGATGACCAGATATATTCAGCGGGGAGGCAAGGTCTGGATTCGTGTTTTTCCTGATAAACCTATGACAAAAAAGGGAAACGAAACACCGATGGGAAAAGGCAAGGGCTCGGTTGATCATTTTGTGGCGGTAGTTGAGCCGGGAAGAATTATGTTTGAGATGGACGGAGTTTCGGCCGGTATTGCCCGGCAAGCCTTGAAACTGGCCGCTGACAAGTTGAGTGTTAAAACAAGAATTGAAGAAAAGACATAGATTGTTTTTATGGATATTTATGGATATTAAAGAACTGGCGAAAAGAGATAGAAAGGAGTTGGAGAGAAATTTGGCTGAATCGAGGAACAAACTGGCCAAAATGAGATTTGATATATCTGCCAAACAGATAAAGAATCATCGTGAAATAAGGAAAGTTAAGAAAGATATTGCAAGAATATTGACAATTCTTAAATCACATAACATGTGACGAAAGTATGAAACATATTGAGGGCAAAAAAAAGAAGGGATTGGTTGAAGGCATTGTTGTGAGCGACAAGATGGATAAAACCATTGTTGTTTCAGTTGACACGTTTAAGGCTCATCCGAAATATCTCAAAAGATATATTGTTACCAAAAAATACAAAGCTCACGATCCGGAGAATAGATTTAAGATCGGCGATAAAGTGAAGATCAGACAATCAAAACCGATGAGCAGGGGGAAAAAGTGGGTGGTAGTGTGATGCCAATCAACGAATCTTATGCCAATCTACAAATTGCGAATCTACGAATAACGAGTATCATTCGTAGATTAGTAATTCGTTGATTAGTATTTATTGGTAGATTAGCATCACAGCAATGATTCAGGCCGAAACAAAATTGAAGGTAGCCGATAACACCGGTGCGAAAATCATCGAGTGTTTCAAAGTGCTTGGCGGAACGAGGCACCGGTATGCCCAGATTGGTGATATTGTTGTCGCTTCAGTGAAAATAGCTGAACCGCGAGGAACAATCAAGAAAAAAGCTGTTGTAAGGGCTGTTATTGTCCGGCAGAAAAAACCTTTGCGAAGAAAAGACGGATCTTATATCCAATTTGATGACAACGCAGCGGTGATTGTAGAAGGTATGGAGCCGAAAGGGACCAGAATTTTCGGCCCGATTGCTAGAGAAATCCGCGAGAAGGGATTTTTGAAAATAGTTTCGCTGGCGCCGGAAGTCTGGTAGTCTCTACGAATTACGAATCAAGTACGAATATACGAATGGATTTGATTGCAGGATAAATATTGAATGAAAGCTGTTGGTTGGTATTGAATACATTCGTATAAGGGTAGTTATATGTTTATGAAAATAAAGAAGGGTGACATTATCAAAATATTGTCTGGAAAGGACCGGGGGAAAACCGGGAAAGTTACGCGTGTTTTGCTAAAAGAAGAAAAAGCGATTGTTGATGGGCTTAATCTTGTAAAAAAACACACTCGGCCGAAAAGACAGGGAGAAAAAGGCCAGCGAATTTCAGTTCCGGCGCCGGTTGACATGTCGAAT
>PFVO01000012.1 GCA_002790655.1 Candidatus Moranbacteria bacterium CG_4_9_14_3_um_filter_44_28
CCATTCGTCGAAAGATTTGGATAAAATTTTGTCTAGTCCTGATTCTTTTCCTGACGGCGGCTCTGATCGCCTGCCCAAAACCAATTCAAAAACCGGCCTGGCTCGGGAATTTTTTGTCACGCCTCAAAATCAACCTCGGCCTTGATCTTCAGGGCGGGATACATTTGATATATAAAGTTGATACGAGCGGAGTGGAATCGGGAAAGGTTCAAGACGCGCTTAACGGCTTGCAGGATGTGATTGAAAGAAGGGTAAATGCTTTTGGAGTAGCCGAACCGCTCATTGAAACTTCAAAATCAGGCGGTGAGCAGAGACTAATCGTAGAGCTCGCCGGCGTGAAGGATATCGAGGCTGCCAAAGCGATGATCAAAGAAACGCCGTTTTTAGAATTCAAGAAGTTAGCCGAACAACAGCCGCCGGCCGAACAATCGCAGCTTTCCGAAGAAGACAAAAAATTCAACTATGAGCAAAAGAAAAAAGCGGAAGATTTGCTTAAACAAATTCAAGGCGGAGCGGATTTCGCGGAGCTGGCCAAGCAAAACTCGGAAGATCCGGGATCAAAAGACCAGGGCGGCGATTTGGGATTCGTGAAACGCGAAACTTTTGTTCCGGAGTTCGACAAGGTTTTGTTTGACAGCGATCTCCAATCCGGACAGGTGTATCCGCAAATAGTCGAATCGCAATTTGGATATCATATTATAAAAAAACTCAAGGAGAGGGGAGATGGAGACGATAAGGAGGTTCACGCCCAGCATATATTGCTCACAAAAAAAACTCTGCCAATTGAGCCGCAGATGCCGGCTTTCATCGAGACGGGACTCACCGGAAAAAATCTCAAACGAGCCGATGTTCAGTTTATGTCCCAGAGCGGAAAGCCGGAAGTGGGGATTGAGTTTGACAGCGAGGGAGCGAAAAACTTTGCCCAGCTGACCAAAGAAAATATCGGGAAGCAAATTGCCATTTTCCTTGACGGGCAAGTCATCAGCGCGCCGACGGTGCAAACCGAAATCACCGACGGGAAAGCGGTGATCACCGGAAATTTTTCGCTCGACGAGGCCAAAAAACTGGCCCAGAGGCTGAACGAAGGGGCGTTGCCGGTTCCGATAACTCTCATCGGTCAGCAAAGCGTGGAAGCCTCGCTCGGAAAAATTTCACTCGAAAAAAGTCTTAAAGCCGGAGCGATTGGGATTGTCCTGGTTATGATTTTTATGATTTTTTATTACCGCTTTTTGGGGCTTGTCGCTTCAGCGGCGCTGATAATTTACACATCAATTATGGTGGCTTTATTCAAGATATCCGCCGGAACGCCCTGGTCAATCACCTTGACGCTGGCCGGGATTGCCGGATTTATTCTTTCCGTCGGAATGGCGGTGGATGCCAATATTTTGATATTTGAGCGGACGAAAGAAGAAATCAGAAAAGGCAGGAGTCTTGCCGGCGCGATTGACGAAGGTTTTCACCGGGCCTGGCCGAGCATCCGCGACAGTAATATCTCAACGATGATCACTTCGCTCATTTTGATTTGGTTCGGGACGGGGTTTGTGAAAGGATTCGCGGTGACACTCCTTATTGGAGTTCTTGTTTCGATGTTCACGGCAATTGTTCTCGTTCGGACTATTCTTTCGGCGGTCGTGGGGGAATGGGTGGAGGGACGCAAAGAATTGATCATTGCTAAGGAAAAAATAATTGAGGACGAGTCACATTAGAATCGCGGAAAATCATAATTTTCCGCTCACGTTATATCGTATGTATAAAATTATAAACAAACGCAAATATTTCTATGTCTTCTCCGGCGCATTGGTGCTTTTAAGCGTCATCGCTCTTTCCGCTTGGGGACTGAAATACGGACTGGATTTCACGGGAGGAACACTGGCAGAATTTTCCGCCAAAGGCGGACCAGCCTCTGGCTGGCAAATTGATGAGGTAAAGGGTGCATTAAAAGAAGTTGGAATCGAGGATGCAGTTATTACTCCGACGCAAAGTAATTCCTTTCTCATTCGCTACGGAAATTCCGACGACGGAAAAAACAAAGCCGTTCTTGCGAAAATGCGGGAGAAATTTCCCGAAATTAAAAACACCCGCCTCGATTATATCGGCCCCTCGATTTCTTCGGAGCTGAAGAAAAAAGCTTTTTGGGCTTTGGGAATTGCCGTGGTTGGGATTGCTCTCTACATCGCCTATGCCTTCCGGCAGGTTTCCCGGCCGGTTGGGTCATGGAAATACGGCGTTGGAGCGGTCATCGCGCTCGTTCATGATGTTTTGATAACCGTTGGAATATTTTCCGTTCTTGGGCATTTCTTGAATATTGAAGTTGACACTTCTTTCATCGCCGCGCTCCTTACCATTTTGGGTTTTTCCGTTCACGACACGATTGTCGTTTATGACCGGACGCGGGAAAATCTTATGCGGGGAGGCTCAAAAGAAGAATTCGAAGAGACGGTCAATCGCAGTCTCAATGAGACAATGGCTCGTTCAATAAACACGTCTCTCACGGTCATTATTACCCTTCTGGCGATTTTTATCTTCGGCGGAGAGACGATCAAAAATTTCACCCTGGCGCTTCTCATTGGAATAACTTTCGGGACTTATTCTTCGATTTTTGTTGCGTCTGCCCTGATGGTGGATTGGTGGAAATATAGCGTAAATTCCAAGTGAAAAATATCAAATTTCAAATCAAGCCCTAAATCCAAAGTTTAAAATTTCGAAATTTAGACATTTGAATTTGATTTGAAATTTGAGCTTTGAAATTTGAGATTATTCCTTGTTCTTTCAAAATCCCTGAATTTACCCAAAACTCTTGACAGTCTGACAACCCTGTATTATGGTTGTATATCAAGCTAATTTGAGCTAATATGACTAATAAGCAAGCTAAAATGCAGGTTATAAGAAATATGGTAAATTTAAGGGGAAAAACAGAGGTTATTCAAAAAATTCCGGTGAAATCGGATAGTGTCCGCTTGATGATTGGAGCGCTTCTTGCGCCTTTGAGCGCCAAGCAAAAACTGGTCATTTCCAGCCGCTTTGGTATTTCCGGCGGAAAGCCGCAGACTCTGGAAGCGATTGGAAAGACGCTGGGGATTACCCGGGAGAGAGTTCGGCAGATTGAATCTGGTGCCCTGGATAATCTTCAAAAATCCCAAAAGGGCCTCGAAGCAAACGCCACAATATCTCTTATAAACGAGATTGTTGCCGCAAAAGGCGGAATCGTGAGGGCCGACACCCTTGTCAGAGAAGTTGCAAGCCAGCATCCGGAGAACGCCAAAGAAAACGGAGACAAGGAGAAAAATCAGCTTATCGAACTTGTTTTTCCGGTGGCCGGCCTCAAGAAAGTGAAAGGCAATAGAGAACTGCACGATTCCTGGGCGGATAAAAACTTCAACTCGAAGAAGTTTCAGGAGGTAGTTGATGTTGTTGAAAGATTTTTTGAAGATAACAAAAAATTGCATTCCGGCGAGGATCTGGTGAAAAAACTGGAATATACGGAACTGCTCAAAAAGAATCCGGATATTGCGCCGGGGCAGGTTCTCAACTTTTTGGAAGTTTCGAAAAAATTCGATAAAAATGTTTTCGGAAACTGGGGCAAAGCAAAGTGGCCCCTGGTGCGGCCGCGGGGAGTGCGGGAAAAAGCGACGCTCGTTCTGCTCAACCAGAAAAAGCCTCTTCATTTCCGGGAAATTTCGCGTCTCATAGAAAATTTCGGGTTGAGCCGAAAGAAAGTGCATTCTCAAACCGTGCACAACGAACTCATTCGCGACAAAAGATTTGTCTTGGTCGGGCGGGGCACGTACGCTCTTCGCGAGTGGGGATATGAGGAAGGCACGGTAAAAGACGTAATTGTTTCGCTCCTGAAATCCGCCGGAGGATTCCTGTCAAAAGAAAATATCATAAGCGGAGTTCTCGGGAAAAGAAAAGTGAAAAAAGCGACAATCGCGGTGAATCTGGCTGATAAAAATACTTTTTCGAAAAAAGCGGACGGGTACGGATTAAGATAGTTTCAAGCAGGTTTACGAATTACAAATTTTATTCGGATATACGAATTCGTATATTAGTATAAGATTCGTAATTCGTAGATAGGTTTATAAAACAAAACTTAACAACTCGTATGGACTTCATACTATTTCTCAAAGAATATTTTCAAACAATCGGGCAAGCTGTTTCCGCCACTTGGTGGTTTGCGTGCCCGATTGTTTTGTTTTGGCTTTTTAAAGAGCTCTACTGGCGGTATGTCTGGATAGAATATAACAAGACTCTGAAATGGACCCTTCTTGAAATCAAGCCTCCCCGGAACATTGAAAGGAGCCCCAAAACAATGGAGCAGATTTTCATGATGCTTCACGGCATCTGGTCCACCCCGAGCTATTTTGATATGTACTTTAAGGGCCGGATTTTTCAGTCGATTTTCGCTTTTGAGATCCGAGGCGTGAACGGCGAAATGCATTTTTATATCCGAACGGAAAGCAGATACCGCAATCTGGTGGAAGCGGCGATATACTCCCAGTATCCGGAAGCCGAGATTGAAGAGGCGGAGGATTATATCAGCACCGTGCCTGCCAATATGCCGAATCCGAAATGGAATCTGTGGGGAACGGACTATAAGTTTTCAAGAGATGACGCCTATCCCATCCGCACCTATCACAAATTCCAGGAGGAGGTAACGAAGGGGATGATTGAGCCACTGGCCCCCTTGGCTGATGCTATCGTTTCTCTTCCCCCGGGTCATCAAATCTGGCTGCAGATTCTCGTAAGACCCATAAAAGATAATGAGTGGATGCCGGCTGTCCAAAAAGTGGCGGCAAAGCTTGCCGGCCGCGAAATAAAAAAAGAATCCGCCGCGGTCGTGAGATTTTTCAGCGAGGCAATTGATGTGCTGGTATCTTCAGTACAGAATATCTTTGGTCTTGTTCCGGAGAAAGAAGAGGAGAAAAAAAAAGAGGAACAGCCCCTGCAATTCAGGCTTACGCCGGTGGAAAAGGATATTTTGCAGGCAGTGGAAGAGAGTCTCAATAAAAAGGCTTTCAAAACGAAATTGAGGCTTGTTTATGTCGCTCCCCGCGATACGTTCAGAAAAGTTTTTTATCAGGCGGTGGACGGCTTCACTCACCAGTTCAACGATCTCAATCTAAATACGCTCACCAAAGACAATGAAACAAAAACTTATGCCAATTACTGGTTCAGGAAATATCGTATAACATGGGCGCAGAGAAAAATTTTCCGGCGCTATATCACCCGCGACAACGACGGACCGAATATGTTTTTGAACACGGAGGAACTGGCGACAATCTGGCATTTGCCGGATATGTCGGCGATGTCGCCGTCAATTGCCCGGATCGAAGCTAAAAAAAGCGGCGCGCCGCTCAATTTGCCAGTGGAATGAGATTCCAACATTCAATGTTAGGGTTTTCCTAACATTGAATGTTGAGAGTTGAGAGTAAAACCATGTCAGAAATAACAACCTTTGCCAAAACAAATTTCCGCGGACAGGAACGGGTTTTCGGGATCAAGGAAGATGATCGCCGAAGGCATTTTTACGTGATCGGAAAAACCGGAACCGGAAAGACGACCATGATCCAGAATATGGCCATTCAGGACATTCAGGCCGGCCGGGGAGTGGCCGTGATTGACCCGCATGGAGAATTCGCGGAAACGGTTCTCAAAGCCATTTCCTCAAGCCGGATCAACGACGTCATTTATTTTAATCCGGCCGACCAGGAATACCCGATTGCCTTTAATGTCATGGAAAAAGTAAACACGGAATACCGGCACCTTATTGCTTCAGGCCTGGTGGGAGTATTCAAGAAAATCTGGGCTGATTCCTGGGGGCCGCGCCTGGAATATATTCTTAGAAACGCGATCCTTGGCCTTTTGGAGTATCCGGGAAGCACCCTGCTGGGAGTAACAAGAATTTTAGTGGACAAGAATTACCGCGACAGGGTAGTGGATAAAATCACTGATCCGGTGGTGAAATCCTTCTGGGTGGATGAGTTCACCAAATGGAACGAGAGAGTTCTTCAGGAAGTTATTTCTCCGATTCAAAACAAGGTTGGCCAGTTTCTCTCGAGCGCTCTCATCAGGAATATCGTCGGGCAGACAAAATCGGCCTTTAATATCCGGGATCTTATGGATGAAGGAAAAATACTGGTTATGAATCTTTCTAAAGGGAGGATCGGCGAAGATAACAGCGCGCTTCTCGGGGCGATGATGATAACAAAGATCCAGCTCGCGGCCATGGCCCGGGTGGATGTTCCGGAAGACCAAAGGCGGGATTTTTATCTCTATGTCGATGAGTTCCAAAATTTCGCGACTGATTCTTTCGCCAATATTCTTTCCGAAGCCCGGAAATATCACCTCGATCTGATACTGGCTCATCAATATATCGGCCAGCTTATCACCGACACTTCGACGCGGGTGCGCGATGCCGTTTTCGGAAACGTGGGAACAATTTGTCTTTTTCGGGTCGGAGCCGAGGACGCGGAATTTCTGGAAAAAGAGTTTGAGCCGGTCTTTATGGCGCAGGACCTGGTCAATCTTCCCAGCTATAATATCTATATCAAGCTGATGATAGACGGAATTGCCGGAAACGCTTTCTCGGCCGAAACTCTTCCGCCAGCCGATCTTTCCAAGACGGAAACAAGTGCCGAAAAGGTGATCCGGATAACGCGGGAACGGTACGGGACTCAAAGGGAGATTGTCGAGGAAAAAATTGCCCGCTGGAGCGGAATGGTGACGGAAAAAGATCTGGAAACTGACAGAAGCACGGCAGGAATCAGGAGAGATAAAGTTGAAACTATGAAAAATGCAAAAACAATCAGAGCGGCAGGAAAGCCGATAAAAAGCAGTCATCCTGCTTCAACAGCTGGCGATCGGAAAATGTATTCCGCAAAATGCGCTACCTGTGACGCGGACATCGAAGTGCCTTTCAAGCCTGACGGCTCACGGCCTACTTTTTGCAAAGACTGCCTCAAAGACTATCAGCGCCAGCAGGCCCGGGTTCAGCAGGTAAGAGGCAATAAGGTCGGGGACGAAAAAAGAACAGCTGGCAGGGAAAATATTCATCCGCAGAAAACAATAACTCTTCGCGAGGCAGTGAGGATGCCGCCGAAACCCTTCCGGCGGGAAAAAAGCGAACGACCGAAAAAGAAAGTCAATTTGGACGAAGTGAGAGAGCTAATCAAAGAAAGTCTGGAAAATAAAAAATAATTATCGGTAAGTCCGATAAGGCCTATCGGACTCATTTTTTATATGAAAGATTATAAAAAAGTCATTATTGCCCTTTCCGGCGGGGTGGATTCGGCGGTGGCGGCGGCATTGCTTAAGAAACAGGGATTCGAAGTCGCTGGAGTTTTTTTTCGTTTCTTTAGCTCCAGGACATCAAGTTTTCAAGCGAAAAAAATATCGAAAAAACTTGGAATTTCGCTGAAAATCATCGATGCGCGAAAAGAATTCAAAAAGCGGGTAATTGATTATTTTATCGCTTCGTACAAAAAAGGTCTGACGCCAAATCCGTGCGTGGCGTGCAATAAGGAAATGAAATTTCAAGTGTTGTTTGATTTAATGAAAAAGTATAAGGCGGATTATGTAGCGACGGGACACTATGCCCGCCTCGGGCGGGAATTTTCAATTTTCAATTTTCAATTTTCAAACAATTCTAAAATTTCTAAATTTTCAAATACTAAATTATTAGAAGCCAAAGACAAAAACAAAGACCAATCTTATTTTCTCTATCGCCTCACGCAAAAAGATTTGGCGAAAATTATTTTTCCCCTCGGAGATTATAGAAAATCGGAAGTGAAAAAAATCGCGAAAAAAATGAAACTGCCGGTTGCCGAAAACGAGTCGCAGGATATCTGTTTTGTTGCGGAAAATTCTATTGGTGATTTTCTGAAGAAAAATATCAAAAGTAAGATAGGGGAAATCAGGGAAATCGGGGGAAATATTTTGGGAAAACACAAGGGTTTGCCGTTTTATACCATTGGCCAGCGAAAAGGAATCGAAATCGGGGGAACGGGGCCGTATTGGGTAATTGGAAAAAATGTCCTAAAAAATGAATTGGTCGTGACAGATGATCCGAAAAAATTGTTCACAGATAAATTTTGGGTTAATCAGGTAAATTGGGTAAATCAGAAAGTCAAATTTCCGTTGCGCGCCAAAATTCGGATCCGCTACCGCGCCGAAAAGTTTTCTGCTATAATTAGAAAAGTAAGAGGTGAAAAGTTGGAAGTGAGAAGTGAAAGATTTTTGCGAGCCGTAACGCCGGGGCAAGCGGCGGTGTTTTATAAGAATGGCGAGGTATTGGGAGGAGGAGTGATAATTTAATTTCTACCTTGTCATTCCGAGCGGACCCTGAGCGAGCAGAGCGAGTCGAAGGGGAAGTGGAGGAATCTACGTGCATAAGCAAATGGCTAGCTATTGCGTACGGACGCGGATCCCTCGGCTACGTCTCGACTATTCGTCGAGACTCCGCTCGGGATGACAAAATAGTATTACTTAAATTTTTAAGCGTATGTCTCTACTCGACGACTACAATCAAAACATAAGCGATGAGAATTCGCAGGCAGTTGATCCTTCAGATATTCGCAAAAAACGGGCCGAACTTGAAAGACAAATCGTGATTGCCGATTCGGATCTCAAAAAACTGCTTCGCGAAAAGCAGGATCTGGAAGCTGACCAGCGAAGGCTCAAGAAAGAAGAGGAGCGCATCCGTGTTGACCGCGACGCGCTTGACAAAAAACTCAAAAAAATTCAGGATAACGTGAGGCTTTTGGAGGAGGAAACCCATAGCCTCAAGAAGAAACTGAAGGTTCTAAAATAGACTCGGGAGGATTAGGAGATGAAACCTAAACCAACGGCTGTTGTTGTGGATGACGTAGAGGCTGTCGGCCAAGTTAGCTGCCGACTTTTGGATAAACTTGGCTACCAAACCACTTTGTTCCAAAATCCCATTGAGGCATTAGGGTATCTGGGGGCATGTGGCCGGCTGGATGTACTGCTCACGGACCACGATATGCCCGAGATAGCTGGCCTGCAGATGGCCAGACGGGCCAAAGAAGCCAATCCGGACATTCGGCAAATTATCATTGTCTGCGGAATGGCTGATGACCTCATGCCGGAAAGAGCCTCTCTATGCGGGTTCGAATTTCTGGAGAAGCCATTTCGTGCCCACGAACTGGCGAGAAAAATTAAGCCGTAATTTTTTACAACCTGGGCTCATACGGACCGCCCTTTTACCCCCGGCTTTGGCTGGAGTTTTTCTTTACATTTTTCTGATATTAAGTTATTTTTATAATCACGGGCTATAATAAAATACCAAATACCAAATACCAAATACTATCTACCAAACTATGACTGCGAAAGAATTACGTCAAAAATACCTCGATTTTTTCAAGGAAAAAGGGCACGCCATTATTCCGTCGGCGCCGCTGGTGCCGGAAAACGACCCGACGGTGCTTTTCACGACGGCCGGAATGCATCCCCTGGTGCCGTTTTTAATGGGCGAAAAGCATCCGAAAGGAAAACGGCTGGCTAATGTTCAAAAATGCATCCGCACGGTTGACATAGACGATGTAGGCGATAATTGCCACAATACTTTTTTTGAAATGCTGGGAAACTGGTCGCTCGGGGATTATTTCAAGTGCGAGGCAATCGAGTGGAGCTTCGAATTTCTGACTTCGGAGAAGTGGCTGGGACTTGATCCGCGAAGAATATATGTGACGGTTTTTGAAGGCGATGAAAACGCGCCGCGCGACGAGGAGTCCGTTCGGATTTGGCAGGATCAGTTTACGAAGGCCGGAGTCGAAGTGGGAGTAACGGATGAAGACAAGATAGTTAATGATAAGAAAAGAATTATTCCCCTAGGAGCTGATGACAACTGGTGGGGGCCCGCCGGCGAAACCGGTCCTTGCGGACCTTGTACAGAAATGTTTTATGATGTTTCTCCTGAAAAAGGAGCACTTAATGGGAATTTTGAAAATTTAGTCAAAAATAACCGGCTACTGGAAATTTGGAATGATGTTTTTATGGAATTTAACAAAAAAGCTGATGCGACTTTTGAAAGAATGAAACAGCAGAATGTGGATACGGGCATGGGCTTGGAGCGGACAATGGTTGTGATGAATGGCAAGGACGATATCTTTGATACAGAAATTTTTCATCCCATTGTCAGGAAAATTGAGGAATTGTCGGGAAAAAAATACGGCGATGAAGAAAATCAAAGGCCAATGAGAATTATTGCTGATCACCTGAAGTCGGCTTCTTTTGCGGTTGCCGACGGCGTCGAGCCTTCCAACGTCGAACGCGGATATGTTTTGCGCCGCTTAATCCGGCGGGCGATTCGGCAGGGAAAAATTCTGGGAATTGAGGATAATTTCACGTCGAGAATCGCGGAAGTTGTAGCTGATATATACAAAGACGTTTATCCGGAGCTCGAGCGGGAGAAAAATAAAATAACTGAAGAATTGACACAGGAAGAAGTGAGATTTCGGACGACGCTCGAAAAAGGTCTCAAAAAAATCAAGGAAATCATCGCCGAAAGCCGAAAAGAGGAAAAAATTTCCGGCGAAAGGGCATTTTATCTTTTTTCAACCTATGGATTTCCGCTGGAGCTCACAAAAGAAATCGCCGCGGAGCACAATATTTCTGTTGACGAAGAAAATTATCACGAGGAATTCAAGAAACATCAGGAACTTTCGCGGACGGTCAGCGCAGGGATGTTCAAAGGGGGATTGGCCGACGCGGGCGAAAAGGCGGCGAAATTGCATACTGCCACTCATTTATTACTCGCGGCTTTGCGCCAAGTTTTGGGTAATCACGTTATTCAAAAAGGCTCAAATATCACCGGCGAACGGCTGCGGCTTGATTTTTCGCACGACAAAAAAATGACGCCGGAAGAAATTCAGAAGGTCGAAGAATTGGTCAACGAAGCGATTTCAAAAGATATTCCCGTCAAATGCGAGGAAATGACGCTCGATGACGCCCAAAAAGCGGGCGCGCTGGGAGTTTTCGGGGAGAAGTATGGCGATAAAGTGAAAGTGTATTCAGTTCTTGACTTCTCCCGCGAAATCTGCGGCGGCCCGCACGCGAACGCGACGGGAGAACTCGGAAAATTTCGGATAGTAAAAGAGGAGGCCAGTTCCGCCGGAGTGAGAAGAATAAAGGCAGTATTGGAATAGAAATGAATTAAAAAACGATGCCGTGGCCTCAAAGGGTCACGGCATTTTTACTGGTTGTTGGGAGTTTCCCTAAATGGTACCCGTAATACAAAGTTGCTTTTCTCCCCTCCATTCCTCAACTCTCCAGATGATAGCCGAGAAATACTCCTTCGTCGCCTTGAGCCATGCTTCCAGGTCCTCCATAGACTTACAAGGGTTCAAGAAGGGGGTGCCGTTGATCCGGATAGTTTTGGTGAAAAGAATAGTTTCCTCTTTCATCGTAGGTTCCTCCTCGGGGTGTTTGTTTATCTAAAAAAGTCTCCTGTTATTATTTTCCATAATTTAAAGGAATTTAGCAAGTTTCCATCCACTTAGACATTCGATGTCTAAGTTATTTCTTATACCGGAAAGAATGCAGAAGATTTCCGCTGGTCGAATATAAATCAATCTTCACGCTTTTTTTCTTGGCGTTC
>PFVO01000028.1:0-4473 GCA_002790655.1 Candidatus Moranbacteria bacterium CG_4_9_14_3_um_filter_44_28
AAAAAGCGCGGGCATCGCGGGCGATGGCACAGGCGTCGAGCGTGATTCCATCAATGGTGAGTTGTTGGGGAAATGGAGGAGATGTAACTGCCGGAACAAATATATGCAGTATTGGTTCAGGCTATGGCGTTTGGCCGACTTTACCAACAGGATACAGCTATAGCGGCAATAGCATCACCAAGGCTCAAAGTGCCAGTCCCTGGGTTTTCAGTGTGACAAATACGGAATCAGCTCCAACTGTTTGTTGCAACTCAAAAATGAGCGGCTGCGGGATGCCGAGTAGTTGCGATGTGAATGCGACATGGTGAAAATGAAATTTTGAATTCTTAATTTCGAATTTTGAATCAATTTTGAATGACAGAATGACTAAAAATAACTACGACTTGGAAGAAAGAACAGCAAAATTTGGAGAAGATGTTATAATGCAGGGTAGAACAATAAAGCAAGACGCGATTACAAGGCCAATTCTTAGTCAAATTGTGAGATCAGCGACAAGTGTCGGAGCAAATTATTGCGAAGCGAACGGAGCAAGTTTAAAGAAAGACTTTCGAAATAAGATATTTATTTGCAAGAAAGAAATTCAGGAAACAAAACATTGGCTACGAATGTTAGCAGTAAGTGTTTCGGAAAGAAAAGACAATATAAGAAAACTTTGGAAAGAAGCACAGGAATTGACATTGATATTCGGAAAAATATTATCCACAATTAATAAAGGAACATTTCGAAATTAAATCATTCGAATTTCATTCAAAATTCAAAATTAGAAATTCGAAATTAATCTAGAAAGGCAGGTGAAAAAATGAAAATAAAAATAATAAAGAAGGGTTTTACGCTGGTTGAACTGCTGGTCGTAATCGCGATTATCGGAATTCTGGCGGGAATCGTGCTTGTCAGTTTGCAGAGCGCGAAGAATAAGGCGAAGCTGGCGTCGTTTAGGTCAACGGCGGTGAGCGTCAATCCGGCGGCGATGAGCTGCGCGGATGAGAGCACATTGAGGCTGCTTACCGATACTCCGCCCGCGGCGCCAGGTGCGGCAATTTGTTCGGACACTACTGTTGATAGTAGCGTTTATCCTACTGTGTCGGCTGGAGTTTGCGAGGGTGATAATTTTGCCGTATCAGCTGTAACAGACGGAACATCTGCAGACGGTATATACAGCGTAGCAATGACTTGCACTATTGGCGGGGCCGGAAAAACTGTAACCTGCGATCAAAATAAGTGCACGCCATAGAATTTGTCTAGAAAGAATTTTTTTAGCTAGCTCCGCTCTTATACCAAAGGGCGGGGTTGTGGTGAAAGAATTGGAAATCTCTACGAATTACGAATCAATTACGAATATACGAATTTTATTCTTATATTCGTAATTCGTATATTCGTAGAGCGAAGTGGATTCGTAATTCGTAAAGTATGATATCAATTTTTTTTATCGTCGGTCTCATCGTCGGCAGTTTCCTGGGAGTTGTGAACTATCGTCTCAAAGTTGCCGAAAATATTGTCTTTAAGCGCTCCCATTGCCCGAAGTGCAAAAAGCCGATTCGCTGGTATGACAATATACCGCTCTTGAGTTTTATTATTCTCGCCGGTCAGTGCCGCGACTGCCGGGAAAAAATTTCCTGGAAATATCCGGCCATTGAACTTATGACTGGACTTCTTTTCGCGGCGGTGGCCTGGAAGTTCTTGGGCGGATGGGGCTTCGCGGGGAACCCTGAAAAAATTTTCTCCGCAGGCGATGCCATCGAGATGGCTTTTTGGCTTTTTGCTGTTTGTTATCTCACACTCATATTCTTTCACGATTTGAGCTACATGCTCATTCCGGACGTAGCTGTTTATCCGGCAATTGTCATAACTCTTTTTTATCAATACTGGAAATATCTCCAGGGACCGCTCGGGATCGCCACTCTCAAAAATCCGTTTGTGAGTTCTCTTTTCGCGGCCTTAATCGCGGCGCTCTTTTTCTTTGCGCTGATCTGGATTTCGCGAGGGAAATGGATTGGCGGAGGAGACGTAAAGCTCGGGTTTCTGGCCGGAGCCATCGCCGGCTGGCCGAAAATTCTTTTTGTTCTCTTTTTTGCCTATATGATCGGAGCGATCGTGAGTCTCGTCTTGATAGGCCTCAAGAAGAAAACCTGGAAAAGCCAGATTCCCTTCGGGCCGTTTTTAGTTTCGGGGATTCTCATTGTTATGTTTTTTTCGGAACAAATCCAATTCTGGGCAAATAGGTATTTGAATATAGGGTACTAAACAATTTCGAATTTTTAATTTCGAATTTCGAATGAGTTTTGAATGATCTAATTTCGAAATTATAGAATTCAAGCATTAGAATTTGATTCAAAATTCAAAATTCAAAATTCAAAATTCTCAAAGAGGTTTCACTCTCATCGAACTAATGGTCGTCATTGCCATCATCGGGATTCTTGCCGCGACGGCTCTTGTGAACTCCGGGCGCAATCCGGATCGCGACGTCCGGCTCGAAAAGGACAGACTGGTAACTTTTTTTCGGGAGGTTCAAAACAAAGCTCTTACGACAGAAAAGGTGTCCGGGACAGGCGGCAAAATTTGCGGCTTCGGGGTGCATAAAAATTCCGACAGCGAACTGCGGGTCTATTATGTTGAAACTTCCGGCGCAAGCCCTTTGGATGTTGATTGTTCTGGAGTAACCAACACTTATCCCGGCGATTCTTATAAGCTGGAAACGTTTAGTTTTAGAAACGGAGTCGCCATAGGCTCTTTTGATGATTTGTTTTTCCTTTCTCCTCATGGGGAAATTTATACCAATGGAAATAATAACTCTACCAGCTTTCCGGTAAAAATCACCTTATCTAAAGACAGTGCAACGCTGACCGATATTATTCAAATCGATAAATCCGGAAGAATATACTAGAGAAAAAAATGCCTCAATACAAAAAAAAGATGTTTCAAAAAGCGGGGTTTACTCTTATTGAGCTTCTCATAACCATTTTCCTTGTCTCGGTGGGGCTGGTTGGCGTCCTCGCTTTTTTCAACGCGAGTCTTCAGAGCAATTCCGAAGCCAAAAACGAACTGATCGCAGCGGGTCTGGCGCAGGAAGAAGTGGATTTGGTGCGAAATATTGTGGATCACAATTATCTTAATGGTAGTGATCCTTGGTATTATGAACTTAGCAAATCAGATGCGTCAGACACTTCATGGTGCACAGGTGTTGATAGAGAGATTTTCTTTGGGGACGGTTTTAAATGCCATTCCAAGGCGAAAGCGGCGGTTGTATGTTTTTATAAAAATGACGGTTATTATTATCAAAAAAACAGTAACTGTCCCAGCGGCACTTCCTATGAAACTGGTTTTTCGCGAAGTTTGAGCATAAGCGGCTACGATGCGAATAATTCAGGGGGGGCTATAAATCTGGATGATAAAGACTGCCTAAAAGTTACCGCCACCGTTACATGGAACAGCAGGACAACCCAAGCGCAAGATATAATTTGCGAACCAAGGCAATAATTAATTTGAAAATTTAAAATTAATGCATTTGGAATTGATTCAAAATTTGAAATTCAAAATTAAAAATTCCCGCAAGGGCTTCACTCTCATCGAGCTAATGGTCGCTATTTTCATTTTTTCCCTCATCACAGTCGCAATTGTTTCCGTTTTTGTTTCCACAGTGACGTCTTACGGAAAAGCCAAAGCGATTAAGACCGTGAAAGAAAACGCCGAATTCGCGATGGCTTCCATCGCCAAAGACGTGCGGATGGGGAAAATTGTTAATCCTTCAGCCGGTTATTCGGTCGGTTCTTTAAAGCAATATCTGATGATCTCAAGAAACAGGGGAGGAAAAGTATGCTATTATCTCGATAGGACAGCGGGTTCATCATACGTGGGCGTGATCGCGGGAGTGGCCAATGACGCGATTGCCTGTCCGAATCCGTTAAGTTCAACATATGATAAAATAATGGACCTGTCCGGAACAGGAATGAATTTTGGTTCAACGGCCGGATTCTATAGCTGTCCGACTGATATGAGTACTGCGGAATCTCCTTGTCTGGGGCCTGTGGCTGAAAAAGGGCGCGGCTGGGTGGAAATCAACCTCAACATCGTGTCGGTTGCCGGAAAAGAAATGGAAGCCGACCAGATCAATGTCCAGACAATTGTTTCTTCGCGTGATTATGGCTGGGAGGAAATATAAGTTAAATTAAAAGTTAAAAATGAAAAATGAAAAATTAAGGTGTCTCACTTTACTCGATGATTTTTTATATAAATAGTCAATGCGCGAAGCGCATACCAAAATTTTGCATTTTTACTTTTTCATTTTTAATTTTATCATGATTAGCTTTTATCTTAATAAGTAAGCATCAAAACTATGCAAAAGCAAAAAAAGACCAAAATCAAGTCCGGTTCCGCTCTTCTTCTCACCACCATACTTCTTTTCGTCATCCTCTCTATGGTAGTGAGCCTCACTTATGTAACGGTAATGGAGCAGAAAATGAGTTCGAAAACCAAAAG
>PFVO01000028.1:4487-4985 GCA_002790655.1 Candidatus Moranbacteria bacterium CG_4_9_14_3_um_filter_44_28
AAAGCTCGGTCGGCGCCTTCTTCAACGCCGATTCCGGTGTCGAATGGGCGCTCAACAAAATCGCCAATTCTTCGGGAGCCAATATCTCCAATGTTTTCTCGGGATTTGCCGGAAACAAGTATCCCTGTCCCAGCGGCTTCAACTGTGATGTATATTTCTTGGATGAAAATGGAAAAGTTATCATTGCCGATGCTCCCCTGGAAAATATCAAAGCCGTCCGTTCCGTCGGCACCCAAGGCGGAGAAACCCAGCGGGCGATCGAAGCGGCTGTGGCGGCGGGGGGTTATTCCTATACACTTTATTGTTACAATAATGGCGGGGATGGGTCGCCCGTTTGTCCGGCAAGCGTTACCATCGGTACGCAAGGGCCATGTGATAGCGGATTTAAAGTAGTCAAGGAACTCGGGTCATGGGGAAACTGTTGCAAGTGCGTCAACTATCAATCTTATTTTCTGCCACCGGGCGGAAGTTGTGGCGGAAATACAGGCTGCTGGGGTG
>PFVO01000021.1 GCA_002790655.1 Candidatus Moranbacteria bacterium CG_4_9_14_3_um_filter_44_28
TAGAAAGCGGGGTGTATTATGGCAACTGACATAAACAAAGAGATATTAGTCGAAATGGTGTCGAATAAAGTCGGGCAGACAAAAAAGGAAGTCGAGATAATCGTTGACGCTGTTGTTGAAATTATTACCGACGCGCTTCATCAGGACCGAAAAGTGACCATCGCCGGATTCGGCACTTTCAAAGTAACTCATCGCGGGGCGCGGGAGGGCATTAATCCTCAAACAAAAGAGCGCATCACGATCCAGGCGGTGAACACTCCGAAGTTCACGGCGGGAAAACGGCTCAAAGAGGCAGTGAGATCTCAAAAGACTGCTCCGGCGCCGGAAAGCGGCGGGCAAGCGGAAACTTCTTCAGAGCAAAATGCGTAAGAAATATTTTTTGTATATCTGGTCCTTTGCCCCGCTTTCTTGCCCCGCACCAATTCTGGAATACTTTTTTATATTAAAACATTGCAGAGAGCAAAGCGGCTTCGCCTTTCATAAGCGGACAATTAGAGGTTCGCTTTTGGAATTGGTGCGGGGTGAATGGGGCAAAGTTTTTATCGGGCTGTCGTATACCGGTAGTACGCATGCTTTGGGAGCATGTTGACTGGGTTCGATTCCCAGCAGCCCGAAAAAAATTGATAAAATATTTTTTTCAAGTTAGGATTTAATATGAGACGCGGGTATAGTATATTGGCTATTATGTCAGGTTTCCAACCTGAAGAAACGGGTTCGACTCCCGTTACCCGCTCAACCGAAAATGGTGTGAGGTGAAATTCCGCTCACCCGCTCAAGGTGGAATATTTTTTATCTTGTGCTACCATAAAAGTATGGATAAGGCGAGATTTTTAAGGGTATACGCGAATCTGCCGATCAAAATCCGCGAGCAGGTGGTTTTGGTTATTGATGATGGCTCCGAGAAAAAGCCCATCTCATGGAATGTCGCCTATGTTGAAATAGAAAACGAAACCGCTTTGGGCAAAAAGATATTCGACAAGCTCGTGAAATTAGAATTGATTTGATATTTTTATGAAGGAGAACAAAGAGAAAAAAAAATCCGGCAAAGAAGAGAAAATGGATTCTGATGTGAAGGAGCTGGTAAAAATGAGATTAAGCACGATTCCGAAGGGGCTTAGCGTTTCAATCGGTTCGTGGGGAAATTTCAAGGTGGAAGATTTAATAAGGCATGTCGAGATGGAAGACGAAATCGGGAAAAGCATCGTTGAAATAGACATGGAGTTTCTTCGCGATCTTAAAAACGGAAAACTATATGAGCAAATCGCTTTTGATAACCAGACCTAACTATGAAATCACGACGCGGTATTTATATGTCTGGAATAAGGAAGTCATAAAAGAAGCAAAGAACAGAGGCATCGGTGTCATGGATTTGCGAAGGGAAAAAGCGAATAAAAAAGAATTTACGGGCAGGATGATCAAGGTCAATCCTGCTTTAGTTTTGCTCAACGGACACGGAGGAAACGAATGTGTTAGAGGACATAACGATGAAATTATCGTGAGGGCGGGGGACAACGAAGAAATTCTTAAAGGAAAGATAATTTACGCTTTGTCTTGCCAATCAGCCTTGCTTTTGGGGCCGAAAAGCATGGAAGCGGGCTCAATCGCTTTTATCGGGTATTCGAGGAATTTCGTCTTTTTCACCGACGATAGCAAGATTTCCCGCTCCGAAAACGACAAAGTGGCTAAACTCTTTCTTGATCCGTCAAACAGACTTTCCATTTCTTTGGTCAAGGGCAACGCGATTTTTGAAGCCGTCAGGAAATCCAAAAAACATTTTTCCGAAAATATAAGAAAATTATTGAACAGCGATGTTAGTCCGCAGGATTATTCGTCTTCACTTGTTCCTTATTTGGCCTGGGACATGAAATATCAGGTTTGTCATGGCAATCAGAATGCTTGTTTCTAAATCAACCGCTAATTTACTTGCTCCCAAAGTTAAACTTTAGGAGAGGTTACATTCTAGAATCTACCTAGATTGAAATAATAATTATTTACAATAAAATAAATGGAAAACTTATTTATAATCTTAACGCTGGCTTCATTGGTTTGTTTTTTATTGAGTTGGATTATACCAAATACATTTTCTCCTTTGTTTAAAAATAAACTATCAAAAGGAAAAATAAGACTTGTATTTGGCTTATCTATTATTGCCTTTTTTGTATTGTTTGGGATAACCTCGGATAGCAATGACTCTAAAACAAAAAACGAAGAACCTGCCATTTCCCAAGAAAAAACAGGAGTTGCTAATTTGCAAGAAAATAAACAAGAAAGTTCGCAAGAAAATGTGAAAAAAGAAGAAATAAGTGAAGTTGAAGAAAAAGATTTTTCTATTTATGACGAGTTTTTCAATGTAAAAAATACACAACTAAAAAGAGCAGATCAGATTGTTAACAATCTATCAGCAAGCAGACACCAGGAACTTATAAAAATGGCTAACCCGACCGAATCCAAAGAATACGATACACTTTTAGATGTGCAAAATCAGTTATATGCCGTTGAAAAAAAGCTTGATGAAAATAACCCATTGCATAAGGTGATGACAGACGCAATCAATTTCTATCATGATTTCATGGAGTCATGCAAAAGTTGGTTAATTTTATTGCCTTCTTCTCTTGAGTTTAGCGACTGGAATAATTTTAAACTAGCAGATAACGCTCTTATTGAACAAATGCCGAAAGAATGTGGAAAAGATGAGAGAAAAAGCGGAAATCAAAAGACAGAAGAACTTCTTAATCTGTTGAAAGAAAAGGGATACAAAAGCAATATATCTGTGACTACTGCTTTAGATAAGCAGCAAAATCAAATTCCACAATCCAAATCTTACAAACAAATTTTTTCGTTTAGTGGCGAAGGTGCAAAAAATTCAGAAACATTTACAATAACTGGCAGTAAATTTAGAATCAAATATGATTGTGCAAAGATAAATATGACACCTCTTTGCCAGGCTATATTAAGAAGTCCAAACGATGAATCTCTGTATAAAGAAATTTTCAATACAACTGGAGAAACTCAAAGTGAAACTATTTTTTATAAAAAAGGAACTTTCTATATTGAAGCAACTGTCATGGGAGGAGAATTCGATATAATTGTTGAGGAGTATAAATAATTTAAAAAGATTATACAAAGGATGGAAAAAATAGTGGCAACTGTTTCTAGCGGAGTATGGAATAGATACTTGATAAACCAATACGAATGGAAGTCTGTTTGCAATAATAATCCAATTAGTGGGTTAAGATCTCGGAATGAGTCCACTCATTCAAACTTTTATTATGTAGCGTCTGGGATTAATTCATATTTAGAGAAAGAACATTGCGGAGGAATTAACCAAATTAGTTTTTCTTTAAGTGAAAAAATCAATAAAGTTGATAGCTACTTGATTAGACCAAAAATAAATTCTGACGAATTTGAAATAGCTTTAATCGATAAAGAAATCTACCCGGATTTGCATCATATTAAAAATAAAGAATTGTATAAAGTATTTCCCGTATTAGATAAATCAGAATAATCACGGAGAAAGTTTCAAGGGTTTTCTCGGAAAAAAGTTCGAGCTTCAGCGCAAAAACAGCTCACGAAACAAAAATCCCTCAAAGGGGATTTTTGTGTGATTCAACTGAAAAGGAAAACATGAATTTCTCTTAACCAAGATGCTCGAT
>PFVO01000034.1 GCA_002790655.1 Candidatus Moranbacteria bacterium CG_4_9_14_3_um_filter_44_28
AAAGCTGGGCCGCGGCAATTATTGCCCCGTCGGTAACGCGCACCCCGTGATGAACTTCATACTTCTCCTTAAGTCCGCGGAGAATGGCAATTGTGTCGGGAACGGTCGGCTCTGAAACATAAACCGGCTGGAATCTGCGCTCCAGCGCCGCGTCGCGCTCGATATATCTTTGGTATTCTTTGAGAGTGGTCGCGCCTATGGCCCGGATTTTTCCGCGCGCCAGTGCCGGTTTTATCATATTCGAGGCGTCCATGGCTCCTTCCATCGCTCCGGCTCCAACCAAAGTATGCAGTTCGTCAATAAACAAAATACAGCGGCCGGCCGATTTTTCAATCTCGTTTATTACCGCTTTGAATCTTTCCTCAAATTCGCCGCGGAATTTCGAACCGGCCAAGATCAAGCCAAGATCAAGCATCAAAATTTCTTTTCCCTTGAGATTTTCCGGAACGTCGCCGGCGACGATTCTTTGCGCCAAACCTTCGACAATAGCCGTTTTCCCCGTTCCCGCTTCGCCGATAAGAACCGGATTATTTTTGGTGCGCCGCGTCAAAACCTGCATGATGCGCCGGATTTCGTCCTCCCGGCCGACTACCGGATCAAGTTTTTTTTGCGAGGCTTCGCGGGTGAGATTCACCGTATATTTTTCCAGGACCTGATATTTTCCTTCCGGCATGGGGCTGTCCACCCGCTGGCTTCCCCGAACGTCTTTCATGATTTTTTCAACCTTCTCTTTGTTCAGTCCGTTTTCTTCAAGAATTTTCTTGGCCTGGCTCGCCACATGAAGAAGCGCCAAAAACATATGCTCCGTCGAGATATATTCATCGCCCATCGCTTCCGCCTGCTTGAAGGCCTCGTGAAACACCCCGGCCATTTCCGAGGAAAGATAGAACTGGGGCGTCCCGGTGACGCGGGGAATTTTTTCCACTTCGGCGTATACTTTTTCCTTGAGCTTATTCCTGTCAATTTCGAGCTTGTCAACCATCGTCGGGACGATGCTTTCCGGCTGGCCCAGAAGAACATAGAGCAAATGCAAAACATCCACCATGTTTTGCTGGAGATTTTGCGAAAGTTGCTGCGCCCCTTGAAGAGCTTCTTGGGATTTGAGAGTGAGCTTATTGAGATCCATGATTTATCGTTTGCTGGTTAGGGTAAAGAAGCCGGTTTGGGTAAGGTTATTGGGAAAAGTATTTTTTTCTTTGTCTTTACCTCTTAACTAAACTGGCATCTTATCCCTGACCTTTACCTAAAAACTTTTGATTAGCACTCTTAGTCCTCGAGTGCTAATCTAGTTTACATTTTCTCTCTACGCAAGTCAAGCCAAATTTTATTTCTGGAGCAAAAGCTTTATCAGCTCCACTGGCTTCATTTTCCGGCTCAATTTTTCCATCGGGCAGAGATCATCGCCCTTTCGATTCATTATGCTTTTCACTTCTTTTTGAAAAACGAGTTTAATTTCATTTTTTGCTAAAATCCTTTTTGCACTCCTGCTCACTACCGGCGTCCAAATTTCTTTTACCTTTGCATACACCAAAAGTATGGCCGCTGCCCGGCCGACCATTTTATCAAAAACGGTTGCTCCGCGCATTTCTTTTTTATAATTTTTAACCGAAAAAATAAGAGGCTTCAATTGCTGGGATTTGGATTTATAAATAATCTTCCCGTTTTTGACAAGAACAAAAGTCCAGGGTTTTTCCCAGAAGCAGTCTGGATTACAAGTTTTCTCCATAAGCCAAAAAGCGACGAAGCGCGGAAGCCAAAAAAGGCAAGACGGCAAGTTGGGCTGCCGTTCCAACCCATCCGTCTTTCGCGGCGCTTATTAAAAACTTTATCATGCTCATACTGGAAAAAAAATAAACTGCTATACCCATTGCAAACCAGCTTGCGATAATCGCCACAGTTAAGGACAGCCAAACATTATATTTGCTTTTCATAATTCCCGAAATCAAACCAAGAAAAGAAAGCTGGATTATGATAATCGGCAAAATGGGAAGCATCGGCATTCCGGAGATTAGATAACTTATTATCGGACTGAAGAGTCCCGTCGCCAGCCCCGCCCGCCAGCCGAGCATAAGCCCCGCGAGCAAAACAAAAAACGGCATCGGCAGAAATTTCCTCCCCGCGTCCACTCCGCCGAAATAGTGAACAACCATCGGAGCGTAAACCGCCATCGCCGTAAACACAGCGGAAAAAATTATTTCTTTGGTTCTTGATAATTTAAGAACTTGGATATTTTGCATAATATTTTTTTCTTAAAAGTAAAATCGCGAAGCGATACATTAACTTTTAACTTTTCACTTTTCACTTTTAACTTATTGTATATATCCCCACGACTGCAATTTGTCGCTGTCGTGAAACCAGCGGGTGCCGATGTCCACGCGATAGAACATATCCTGCAGGCGGATGTTTTTGATTCGGTTATAGGCTTGTCTTCTTGCGTCTTCCACGGTTATGCCCGAACCGGTGACAATCAGAACATACCCTGATTCCCCGGCGAGCTTCAAAACTCCGTCAATCATTTTAACATCGCCCCAATAAATCCCTTCCCGCGAGGTATTGTTTTTAAATAAAACGGAGGAGTCTTTATAAAACGAAAAAATATCTTTGCTATAGAATGGGTAAGGCGGCACTGCCAGCACCACTCCGATTTGGAAACCTTTTTTTGTTTTGATTTCAAAATTCTGGCCGCCCGCGAGCTTCCAAAAAAATTCTCCAATCGGTTCCAGAATTCCCTCGATTTGCGTGCTGATAGTCGGATAGCCAAAGCGGCAAGTGAACTCGAGCGGATAAATTCCTCTCCCGTTCACAATGCAATTGATGTCGAAATATCCGACATAGCCGTGCTCGGCGAGAACCTTTTCCATCTTGAGAAGAGTGTTGTTATAGATTGTATTCGGCGCCGACCAGTACATAAGCGCTCCCATATCGCCGGTGAAGGGCCCGCGGTCGCCCGGAAAAAGCTTTTTGTGCTCAAAATTTATATTAATCGGCTGAATAAAATTTTTTCCATTAAAAAAGGCGCCGGTGGCAATTTCGACTCCGGCCACGTACTTCTGAAGCTGAAAAGTTTCAATTTTCTTGGCCAGAAAGTCCTTGTTATTCACCAGAATTTCCAAGATATCTTTTCCGTCTTCCTCCTCGCCGATAAAAAGAAGATTTTTTTCGTCGGATGCTTTGCCGCAAGGCTTGAAAACATATCTTCCCGGATTTTCCTGAATGAATTTTATCGCCGCGTCGAAACTCGTGAAATTGTGGTTAGGCAGAGTATTCATCCCGAATTTTTTCATTTCCTCCTGCCCAAACTCGCGATCCTCTTCGAGCCGGTCGGTATAAACTGTCCCGCCAATGACCAGTTTACCTTTTTTTCTTAATTCTTCGGCCGTTTCCCCGAATCTAGTGTCGTCAAAAACAATCACATCTGCCCAGTCAATACAATCCTCCCACTTTTCAACCTTGTCTAAAAGCCCGTCATAGACATCAGCATCTTCATCGTCGTCCACATAAATTTTCACCTCATTTCCTTCTTCCTTGATTTTCCAGGCTACATCCCCCGAAAGGCTCATCCATGAAACGAAGAGGAATTTCTTTTTTTGAGACATTTATTTTTTATTGAGTATTGCCAGTATTATTTGATAAACCAGCTTCGCCGCAAGGAAATTCGGCGCTTCGAAGCCAGGGATCGGGCAAAGCTCGACCACATCCGCCCCGACGAGATTCACTTTTTTTCCGATTTTTTCAATCGCCCCAATGGTTTCATTCCAATACAAGCCTCCCGGTTCGGCCGTTCCGACCGCCGGCATGATGGACGGGTCAAGTGCATCAAGGTCAAATGTGAGATAAACATTTTTTGAGAGACCTTTCAAAATTTTTTCGATTGGCGGAATTTCGGGCGTGAAATGAATGTTTTTGGCCTGCTTCTTATTTTTTTTGAGATACGCTTCAATTTCCGTGTTCATGTTTCTGATTCCAATTTGAACAGCAGGAACGCCGAGATCTAGAATGCGCCGCATAACGCAAGCGTGCGAAAACTTACTCCCTTCATACTCACCCAGAAGATCCGCATGGGCATCAAATTGCAGAACTGAAATATCCTCATGCTTTTTCTTGAGCGCTTTCACGACGCCATAACTGATAGAATGCTCACCGCCAAGAACAAGCGGAATTTTGTTTTTGGAAACTATTTCTTTTTCGATTGCCTGTTCGATGCCGGCCATGGCTTCCGGAACGCTGTTTCGCGAAACAACGATTTCATCCAGCGTAAAAACGTCGGTCGGATCAAGGCCGATCAGTTTCCCTCCGTGGGAATCCAGGAGTTCGTCGACATAGCGCGAGGCCTTGAGGATCGCGTACGGCCCGTTGCGCTGGCCAATCCCATAGGAACTCGTTGAATCATAGGGAATCTGGGCAATTGCAATTTTCGCTTTTTTGAAATTCTGCTCGTGAATCGCACCAAAATTGAAAGGCCAAGTTTCGTAATTTTTTTTCATTGATATTTTTTGTGTATCAATGCACTGGTACATTGATACATCGTAGCATTATTGTAAAGATATTGTTCTGTATTATTTTTTATCCAGTCTTTCCATAACCGCCTTGAGGATTATCGGCCAGGCGATTGTCGCGTCGCAAAAAACTTCCGCAAAGCGTCCGCCTTCCGCTGGCGGGACCATTTTTCCCCAGGATACTCCTTCGGAATAGGTACAGCCGGAAAGACCGCCCCAATGCACCGGCTCGGGACAAATCCGGACACCGTAGCTGTAACGCAAGAATTTTCCGCCAACTCCGACTCTTTTTCCAATTAAATCAAGATAACAAGTAACTTGTTGCGCCCAATTGCGCGGCACTCCTCCTCCAATGGTGAAAATACCGATTTTTTTCTGCTTTTTGATAAGTTCCGTAAAATGTTCAAGGTCGAGATATTCGCTCGTATTGAGTATTGGTTTATTTTCAAGTTTCCGGCGGCGATTGAAAATTCCAATATCCAGGAAAAATTCCGAATCCGTAAAGGCCGGAATATATACCGGGACTTTCCTTTCGTAAGCGCTTTTCAATATCGCTTTTTCCTTTTCAGCGGTTCTCTTTAGATATTCTCCGACTTTTTCCAAAATTTCGCGGCTCGAATAAACTTTTTTTAGGTCGAGCTTCTTGAAAACTTCAAAAACTATCAGCTCCAAGTCGTCGAGATTTTTTTCCAGTTCCAGCGTGTCATAAACCCGATTATAACCGCACGAAAAAAGTTCTTCGTCGTTCATTCGCTTATCGTACTTAAAGTGAGTCATTCCAAATCCCTCGACCATTCCGTGCGTCATAAGAGCACCGGTTGAAACCACTGCGTTTACCATTCCCCGGTCTATCATTTCGCAAACGAGCAATCCCATTTTCGCGACAGTCATCGCGCCCGAGAGCGTCAGCACCACAAAACAGTCTCTGTCCCGCGCCATTGCTTCCAAAACATCGGTCGCTTCGCCCAAATTTCGCCCGCCAAAGGCGGTTTTGTTCATTCCTCTCACCAAGTCATCAACATTTTTTACTTTTTCCAGATCAAGCGACTCCGTCGGCTTGAGATTGTCGCAAAAACCGTCGTGTTTGAGATTTCTCTTCGTCCTGTATGCTTCGTCGATTTTTTTAAGTTTAATTTTTTTAGAATCCATTTTTCTAATTATATTTAGGATGTCTTTTTTTATAGTATAACTAACGAGAGTTATTTACAAGACTTTTTTTTCAAAACCCACCATCTGCACTTCTTCTTTGAGCTGTATTCCGAATTTGTTTCGGACGCGGGTTTTCACGATTGCCGCGAGCATCACCACGTTTTCAGCCGTCGCGTTTCCGGTATTCACGATGAAATTGGCATGCTCTTCACCCACCATCGCGGAGCCGATTTTTTTCCCCTTGAGCCCCGCCCGGTCAATGAAATATCCGGCGGGGATTTTTTTGTCCTTAATTTTTTGCCCGGTATCAATTTCAAACTCCTTGATTAGTTTTTCATCCTTCACTATCGGATTTTTGAAAAAACTTCCCGGGCTGGGATATATGGACTGTGATTTCTTGCGTTCTTCCAAAATTTCTTTTAATAATTCCTCGCTTTTTTTTCTATCGCCTTTTTTTAGTTTTAGCGTGACGGATAAAATTATAAGATTAGGATTTTGCTTAAAAACGCTTTCCCTATAAGCGAATTCACATTCGCGTAATTGGTAATTGGTAATTGGTAATTGGGATTTTAAAGCTTGGCTTTGAGGAATTCCGCCAACTTGTTTGGCGGAAGGGAAAAGCCGAGCTTTGGAAAAATTTGGAATTTCTATAACTTTTACAGAATGCACGACTTCCGCCATACAGCCGCCAAACGCTCCCGCGTTTCCCCGCACCGCTCCTCCGACCGTTCCTGGAATCCCCGCCGCCCATTCCAAACCGGTCAAGCCGGCTTTTATGGATTCTTGAACAATTTTACTTAATGAAGCGCCGGCGCCGCATTCAACGATCGTATTTCGTATTTCGTGTTTCGTATTTAGTATTTTTATAACCAATCCGCTAAAACCCTGGTCATTAACGAGAATATTACTGCCACCTCCCAGCACAAAAACCGGCAGGTTTTTTTCTTCGGCGAATTTTACTGCCTCCAAAATTTCTTTTTCACTTTTTGCCTCGCAAAAAAACCTCGCCGCCCCGCCGACCTTGAGTGTAGTGTATTTCGCAAGTGAAATATTTCTTTGAATATTCAGCATACTAAATACTAGATACAAAATACTACATACTTTTCAACCCCTCCGCCACTTCCCAAACATTTCCCGCGCCCATGGCGATGACGAGGTCCTCGCGGCCAATTTGGTCGGCCAGATATTCAACGGCTTCGGAAATAGTCGGAATATATTCCACATTGCGATGGTATTTTTTGGCAAGTTCCACTAAATCTTTTGAGTGCACCCCGCCTTGAGTTTCCCGGGCGCTGCCGTAGATGTCTAAAGCTATAACTCTGTCGGCGTCTTCGAAACTTTGGGCGAATTCGGAAAGCAGAGCTTTCGTTCGCGTGAAAGTATGCGGCTGAAAAACGCACCAGACCCGGCGCTTGGGGAAAAATTCCCGCGCCGCGCGCAAGGTGACCTGAATCTCCTCCGGATGATGAGCGTAGTCGTCAATCAAAATCGCACCGTTTCGTTCGCCGATATATTCAAACCGCCGGGAAGTTCCCTCAAAACTAGAAAGTGCTTCGTAGATTCTTTCCAGATTGGCGTTGAATTTGTAGCTCATCGCAACGGCCGCCGCCGCATTGAGGACATTGTGCTTTCCGGGAAGCTCCAGCTCAAAATTTCCCAATTCTTTGCCGCCGTACCACAAATCAAAATATTGCTTTCCTCCTCTCAACTTGTAATTTTTTATCCTAAGGTCGTTGTCTTTTCCGAAACCATATTTAATCACGTTGCATTTGGCACTCTCCGCGATCTCAAGCGTCTCACTCCGATCCCCGCAAACAACCAAAAATCCGTGGCGGGGAATTTTTTGGACGAACTCAATAAATGTTTTCTTATATTCTTCGCGAGTCGGGAAATAATCCGGGTGGTCCCAATCGGCACTCGTGAGAATGACCGCCTGCGGGCTGTAATAACGAAATTTTCCCTGATATTCGTCAGCTTCAATTATCATAAAATCAGACCGGCCGACAAGCGCCGAGCTTCGCCACTGCCGCACTTGAGAGCCCACCACGGCCGTCGGGTCAAGACCGGCTTCTCTAAAAATTTCCGCGAGCATCGCCGTGGTGGTTGTTTTCCCGTGCGTTCCGCAAACTGCAATTCCGTATTTCCGGTTGAAAAGAATTCCGAGCATCTCCGGATAAGAAATCATCGGAATCATTTTGTACTGGGCCGCTTTCACTTCTTCGTTGTTTTCTTTGTTGTAAGCGGTTGAATAAACGACCAGATCAATGTCGCTCATGATGTGATTGGCATCAAACCCTTCATAATATTTCGCGAACAACTTCTTTTTGAGAATATCGTCGGTGAAAAATTTCTCCTGCGTGTCGGAACCGGTTACTCCAAAACCGCGCCGCGCCAGAATTTCAACCAAGGCCACCATTCCGGAGCCCTTGATGCCGATGAAATAAATTTTTTTTACTTTTGAAAAATCTACGTCCATTTGCCGATCGTCTTAATAATTTTCTCCGTCTTTTCCTCTGTGGCTTTCCTTCCCCTTTCAATCAGCTCCTTTGTTTTCCCCACGTCCAGTCTTTTGATATGGAGAACATCCGGCCGGATGGCAATGTCGCAATCGCTGTCGCGAAACAATCCCTTCTGGTAGTTCCTGCTTATCGCCCGCAGACCGATGAGATAAACTTCCAAAAAATTGAAGTGGTGCTTCTCATAATCGTCAAGAAGTTTGATTTTTTTCATCATTTCCTTGGCCCGCCCCAGAAATTTTTTTTCATCAATATTAATAATCTTGTCCCTCGCCCTGAAAATAGGTTGGGCAAATTTGGCCAGCCGGCTTCGACGCATAAGTTTTCTCACGTCGCCGACGATTCTCGTAAGAAAACTCCGATTCACTCCAACATTGACGCCAATCACGGCATCGGATCCCAATTCATAAGCGACTTTCGAGGGAACCATCATGGCCGTTCCGCCATCGATAACAATCCGTCCCTTGTAGCGTCTGGGCGGCGCAAGACCGGGAAGAGCAGTGGTGATTTCCAGCGCCTCGGCAATATTTCCCCTATTGATAACAATCTTATTCCCCGTCAGGGCATCGGTTCCGACAAAAGCCAGTTTCGTGTCTGCGACATCCTCGAATTTTTTTTCAGCCGTCAGATATTCAAAAAGAGACCGCAGCCTCCTTCCTTTTATCAGGCCCTCGCCCGTAAGCGTGAAATCAAGAACTTTCCGGCGGCTTTTTTCGTCAAGATTCATGGCAATCTCCTTGAGCTCATTGAATCTTCCGCAGACATAAGCCGCCGCCACAATCGCCCCGCTCGAGCAGCCAACCAAAACGTCCGGACGGATATCATTTTCTTCCAGAACTTCCAGAACTCCAATAT
>PFVO01000023.1 GCA_002790655.1 Candidatus Moranbacteria bacterium CG_4_9_14_3_um_filter_44_28
GGCGTCGGAACACGCTCGCGTCACTCTAAAATTGCTTTTTTCAAGCAGTTTTTTAAGTGTTCGAAAAGTGAAGTAGCGAATGTGCCCCGAGCTTTCCGGTTCATTGGGCGAAAGCTCAATAATCGGATTGATTCCGAAAAGCAGCAGCAATCTTCTGCCCAAAGAAGCAACGTTGGGAGTTGAGATTAAAAGTTTTCCGCCCGGTTTCAGCACCCGACGGATCTCTTCCAGAAAAAAGTCGGTGTCGAAAATGTGCTCGATGATTTCACCCGTGATGACAACATCAAAAAAATCATCTTCGAACGGAAGTTTATTCTCGCCATCGAAATAAAATTGCTTTACGTTAATATCCTTTCTTTTGCATTGTTCAACTCCCTAATCACTGGCTTCTATCCCGAAGAAATTATTATTTCGATTTTTCAAAAGCGACAACAAAGTCCCATCATAACAGCCGACGTCGAGAATATTTTTTTCCACGAGATTCAGCCCGTCGATTATGTCCAGCATAATCTTTGCGCGGGGACTTTTCGCCAAATCTCCCAAGTTTTTTTGATCAGAATAGATTTTTTGGTAGATATTCTTCATCCAATAATTTTTCTAATTTCTTCATATTCAATTTCAGCGATTTTTTCCCAGGAATATTTTCCCAGCAGTTTTTCCCCTTTTTCGTTTCGGAAATTCCCGCTCTCGAAAAGTTTGATCACTTTATTGGCAACCAACTTACAATCGCCCTTGGGCGAGATATAAACTTCCCCATTTGGGTAAAGGCGGGCAAATTGAGGAAGATCGTAGGCGAAAGCCGGAATTCCCGACGAGACCGCTTCGAGAAGGGCCACTCCAAAACTTTCGCTTTTGCTAACGCTCAAAAACCAAAAGCACTTCGCTGATTTTATAATGTTGTATTTCTCTATCCCATTTCTGTATCCGAGAAACTGTACATTATTTTCAAGACCTGATTTCTTTATTTCTTTTTCGAAACACTTCTTTGTTTTCGCATCTCCTTCGCCCATGACAGCCAGCTGATATTCGGGATATTTTTGCTTAACAATCTTCAATACTTTTAGCATATCGTAAATACCCTTAGTTTCGTTTATCCTTCCAGTGAATAATGCGTCGATCTGATATCTTTCGTCAGGTTGAGCCTTTTCAATCAAATCAGCTTCAATCCCGAATCCGGTCAGAACCAGTTTCTTCTTATCAAAGTGCCTGCCGGCCAGATAGTCCATAATTTCCGGAGTGGAAGCAAAAACAATGTCTGCTCTTTTTATCATCTGGATGCTTATTTGAAAAAAAATCCAGGCCAAAAACCTGATAACTTTGTTCCCGGGATCAGAGAAGGGAACAATATTTGCTAAAGTTGTTGCCCACTTGATTTTTTTTCCCGTTATTTTCAAATAAAAAGGAAAAATCACGAAATCAAGAACCGAAGAAGGCGTATAAATTACATCAAAATGTCCGGCCTCTAAAATTTTCCTGCTATTCCGCAAGGCAAGATAATTTCTTTTCAGCGAATGAAGCAGGAAACCGATTTTTGTGGCGGTTCTGTCTTTCAGCAACGTCTCATTCTCTTCTTCTGTCAGCCATCTGAATTCATATACGTCTTCAATCGGTTCCAGCTTTTTCACGAAATGTCCCGTATTCACAAAAATTTCACAGCCGTAAGATTGAAATCTTTTAAATATTCGAAGCCAGGGCGGCAAAATATGCCCATGCTGCAAAGTGACAAGATTAACAAGGATCTTTCGACTCATTTATTTTCTTGACAAGGATTAGGTAGTTAATGAATATTTTGTCTGATCTTACGAGCTTGTCCAAAAACAAACTCATGTATTGAAATAGCAAGAATGGGAAATAAACAGCAACCGCCAAAAAATAATGGAATTTGCTCCCGGCCGCGAAGGCGTTAAGTTGTTCATTGATCAATATTGAGATGGTCGAAAATAACGATCCCTGTTTCTTTAGCCTGATAATCTGACAATTATTGTTTTCAAACAGTTCCCGCAGTTTATATTCCGTCAGCCTTTGATAGTCGTTCGGCTCTTCGTGAAGAGCGTAAATAAACGGACAGGAAAGCAAAATCAATCCGCCTTTTTTCACTATTCTTGCCAATTCTCTTATCATAACTTCCGGTTCCGGATGATGCTCCAGCACTTGAAAAGAAACAGCGTGATCAAAGCTCTCGTTTTCAAAAGGAAGCGTCAAATCTTTCGAATATTTTTCGTCAAAATAATAATCCGGTTTTTTGTCGGGGATATCCTTGTTTTTGGAATAATCCTTGAAATCTATTCCGACATACTCCGAATTGCCGAAGAGATGCTCATGCGGTTTTTGCCCGCAACCGAGATCCAAAACTTTCCCTTCGAATTTATATTTTTTCGCGAAATATTTTATATCTCTTCGGAGATAATATCTAATAAGAAAATACGGCGAGATATAAAATCTGATTTTTTTGAGCATTATTTTTTCACGATCAAAGTTATGTCAATCGCTTGGATTATTTGGCCGAACACAAAACTCAAAGGAATTCTCACAAAATCAAATAAAAGCACTTTTCCTAGTCTTGTTGGAACCAATTTGAGTCTCTTGAGCTCAAATTCTTCTTTGATGAAATAATTTCCCCGCGTGTCTTTCTTGTAGAACGGCTCAAAAGACAAGTGCGAAAAATAATGCTTATGAGTAACATCGTTATAGGCGCCGTAGCAGTTGTAATAAGGCATAATTATTCTCACTGCGCCGTCAGGTTTTGATATCCGGTGAAGCTCTTTCATGACTGCGGGAATATCATCCAGATGTTCGAGAATATTATCAGCCAAAATCTCATCGAACTCGCTGTCGGAAAACGGATAGGGAAAAACGTTGAAATCAAAGACTTCATCTACTCTGTCAAATGGAGTGATGTCCGCATTGATATAGCCCTTTTTGATATTTTTTCCGCAGCCGAAGTTTAATCTGGACATTACTATTTGCAAGGCTAAGCCTTAGGGAACCCCTAAGGCTTAGCCTTGGATAGGTTTTCTTGAAACATATTAAGCAGTTCGTCGTACATTTTCTCGGGATTAAATCTTTTCTCGATATTTTCAACAATCTCACTTTTGTCTAATCTGATTTTCCCCTCGGCGAAATCTTTTATTTTACCCGCGAAATCTTCTTCAGTTTTAACCAAAAAACCTGTTCGGCTGTCTTTAATGATATCATTCGGTCCGGGAATATCAAAGGCGATCACGGGAAGACCCAATGCCTGAGCTTCAAGAATGCTGTATGGCAGAGTTTCCCATTTCGAGGGCGCGATCATTAGATTATTCTGAACCAAAATATTCGGAATAAATTTATTTTCTACATGGCCGAAATACCTGACAAAAGGAAATTTATTAGCTAAGTTCTTAATTTTAGCCTCGCATTCGGCATCTCCGCTTCCAAAAACATTGAGGGAAATTTTTTCTGTTAAACCATGGCTTTTACTTATCCTCTCAATAATATTTACAAGCGTATCAAATCCTTTCTGCTCCGATAATCTTCCGGCAAAAATAATATTTTTCTTCCCGCTGTCAAAATTTATTTCGGTTTTGTTATTTTGAGCTGACTGGCGAATTTTTTCGGTCGAAAAAGGATAATATATGAGCTGGCTCTTAATCTTAAAGTTTTTATTGACTAGATTTTCAGTGAAACTATTGGATACATGGACGCGTTTCGCTCCCCGAAGAAGCCAACTATAGAAAAAACTTGAGTAAAGAAAATTATGAAGTTTCGAGATAAAAGACTTTGTTTCGGGATAGAAAATCGGGGTATGCACGCCAACAATAATCGGTGGCAATTTTTTATAGCCTTTAGACTTCAGAAGAACCAAATCAACTAATTCATTCTTCGCATATATGATATCGTAATTTCTTAAGCCTTTACCTAAATTTTTGTATGATGTTTTTATCCACCGAGCTTTACCTAGTTGCCGCTTTATCGACTCTTCGCTTTCCCTTCCAATTGTGTCAATTTTCCCAAAAAAATTGCCTAGCGCAAAAATATGCAAAAGTCTTGCAAATTTATTAAAAAAATTTTCGTTCATTGTTATCACATCCATTTCAATTCCCCTATCTCTGAAGTTCCTTGCCAAATTGATAAAATATTTTTCCGCTCCTCCTCCTTGGGTAAGAAGAGGAAGCATAAATAAGGCAATTTTAAACTCTTTGTTTTCCATAAATAAATCCTTTCAGAGAATAAATTAAGCTGACGAACAGAAGAAAGATATTGAAAAACGGCAAAATAAGAATCCTTTTATTCCTGTATTCTTTCACAAAAACGATTTTAGTATAGAGGAAGGAATAGAGGATAATTAAGAACATCGAAAAAATTCTAAGATATGGAACAAAGAGTGCTAAAAGCATCAATTCCCTAAAAAAGGATTTTATAAGCGAACGAATTCCTCGAATGCGGCCTCGCGTGAGCAAGGCTCCCTGCGCCTCAGAATATTGCTTTTGCTTGCGAATAATATCTCGCCAGCTGAATTTTGGATCAATTTTGTGAAGATGGATAATTTTGGCTTTGGTATCAACCACTCTCCCGATTTTTTTTAGTCTGTACACCATGTCCCCGTCTTCACCGGCTGTTTGAAAATGAACTTCGTCAAACAGCCCGACTCTTTCCAAAGCGCTTTTCCGAAAGCAATCAAATTTGCCGTCTATCCCTGAAAAATCTTTGCCGGCGAGTCTCGCGAAAAAGCATTTTTGCCAGAAATTATATTTATTCCATATTTTGAGAGGATGAACAACTATATGACTCGCGGCTGCTACCCGATCATCGCCAAACGGCTTGACCAATTCTTTCAGCGATTCGTTCTCGAGGATAATATCCTGATGCAGAGTTACAATTAAATCCCCTTTGGATGCCCTAATTCCCCTATTATAGGTAGCTGCGAGTCCAAGTTGTTTTTCGTTACTAATCAATTTATATTCATTATTCGCGCCAAAAAAATCTTTTATGCATTGAGTCGAATTATCAATCGAGGCATCATCAACAATGATAAGCTCGTCGAATTTTTTAGTTTGGCGCATCAAACTTTCCAGCGTTTTTTTTATGGTTGATTCGCCATTATATGCCGGCACCACGACAGATATTTTCAAGCCTGTTTTTGTTGCCATAATTTCCTAAATCTCTTTTAGCATTCTGATTAATTTGGCGGGGCTTCCGGCAATCACCGAATAAGGAGGAAAAGATTTTGTCACCACGCTGTTGGCGCCCACGACAGAATGTTTTCCAAGATGTACGCCTTTCAAAATAAAAGAGTGGGCGCCGATGAAGCATTCATCTTCAATCGTCACTTCCCGGCCTTCGGTTGTTACGCTCTCAAGCGGAGGAATATCCGGATCGAGAACATTATGATCATGGTCCATTATGGAAACATTGTAGGAAATCAGGCATTTTTTTCCGATATATATTTTTTTGCAGGCGGAAATTACGACGTTTCTCCCTATTTGGGTTCCGTCATCTATTATAATCTCGCCGTTTTTCGTTTCCCTTGAAATATCAAGCCAGGCGTTTCTCCCAATGATGACATTGTTTCCCAGAAAAACACCTTTGAGAAGTGGTTTGATGTCATAACCCGGACCAATGAAGCTGTTTTTTCCGAATTTCATTCCTTTGATCCTTGCGGGAATAGAAATTAGGAGACCGATAATTTTGCTAAAGATATTCATTTAATTTTTTTTATGCAAAATAATTCGAAAGCGTCGGCGGGAAAAGGATAGGTAACGAGCTGGCTTAGAGTGGCCACGATAAACCAGAAAAATCTGGGCCGAAGGCGGATAGAAGCCATAAAATCATCTCCCGCTCCGCTAACTGGCGCCTCCTGACGCAAAAACTTGAAGCCAGCCAGCCCCCGGCAGTGAAAACCAAGTCCTTTCATGGTTTCTATGCTCCATCCCGACAAATGCTTTTGGAATGGATTTCCGTCGAGCGCCTTTTGCGGCAAAAATCCGTTGGGCGTGGAAACAATCACTTTTTTCTTCGCCCACTTTTCCGCTTTTTTCAAAATTTCATATCCCTGTTTTTCAGGAAGATGCTCCAAAACTTCAATCAGAATCACCGCGTCGAAGCTTTTATCGGGAAAATCAACCTCTTCAACTTTTTTTTCAATATATTCGGTGTGAATTTTTTTTCTTTTTGACTCTTCCAGATAAGGCTTGAAAGTTTCCACTCCGACGCTGTATTTAATGTTCTTGCAATACTGCAATGGTGAGGACGGCCCGCAGCCAAGATCCAAAACGCTTTCGCAATCCCGAAGTTTTTGTTTCAGGCAATAAATCACCGTATGAAAAATCCGGGCGAAAATTTTGGTATGGTAGATTTTGTCGATGAGGCTTTTCAAGTGTTTTTAACATTCAATGTTAGGCGCTCCTAACATTGAATGTTGTATATGTCTAACGGGATTCATAACTTATACCGGAACTTGATATGCTCAAATTTTTTTGAATTTATCCTGTTGTTTTTGTACCAATCAACCAGAGGTATGAGAATGAAAGGCGGAGTAACTGCACATCCCAAACTGAAAAACCAGAATGTCGGGCTAAAAATATTTTCCCAGCGGTATTTTAGCAAATACCAGATTTCTCTCAATAAATATTTATATTTGGCGTAATTTCTGATTTGAACCAAGCCAACGTAATTTTTGGCGACATAATTTTTGATCGCGTATTTTCGGAATTTTTCAAATTCTTTTTCGGGAAAAACATTCTCGAAAAAATCAACCCAGCTTTCAATTGGAGATTTGTCATAGATTGAGGACACGCTCCGGCACTGGCTGCTTCTTATTTGAACAGCCACGTTGTAGTCTTTGAGAAAAACTATTGGGTGCTTTTTGAGAATAGCGGCAAAAGGATAAACATGGCAAGGAAAAATATCTTTGTGAAAAGACGTATCAAGATATTTTCTTCGCATAGCCAGCCCCGAAAGTTGTCCGGCGACGTCAATGGTTAAAATAATTCTCTCAAAATCGTCGGAAATACGGACGATTTCATTTTTTTCCGGAGTGAGCTGTTTTGTTGCTCTTACCGGTTTTTCTATTTTTTCATCAAACCAAAAATAGGGCCGAGCCACCGCGCCAATGTCGTCGGAAATTTTGAAAGCTTCGCAAGTATCAAGAAGTGCGCCTTCGCCCAAGATATCGTCCTGCCCCATAAGATAAATAATGTCTCCGCTCGCCTTCTTGCTCAAACTTTCCAGATTCCCGGGATAGCCGAGATTTTTTTCATTTTTGAATATTTTTATCCGAGGGTCATTGAAAGCTTTTATCACTTCGACCGTGTTGTCTTTTGACGCGTCATCTTGAATGATTATTTCAAAATTTTGAAAACTTTGAGAAAGAATGCTCTGCAAAGTCTCGCCGATAACCTCGGCGCCGTTGTAGGTCGGAATAAGAATGCTGAATTTAAGATCGGACATTTTATTAATTATTATTGTCATTCCGACCGAACCCTGAGCGAGCGAAGCGAGTCGAAGGGGAAGTGGAGGAATCTACGTGCATACGCAATGGCTAACCATCGGATTGTGGACGCAGATCCCTCGACTGCGTCTCGACTATTCGTCGAGACTCCGCTCGGGATGACAAGATAGGTTTATTCTGATTGTCTGGTCAAATACTTCACCCCCACCAAAAACCTCAAAACAAGCATGCCCACCGCAAGAAGCGGATGCTGGACAAGCCTTTTCCACTTGCCGTTTTCTGTGAAGACTCCAATATACCGATAGAAAAATCCAAATTGTTTCTTGACATCCGGGTCATCCCTTCCCCACTTTTTGATATAGACATCAACATTTTTTGAATAATATCCCTTTTTCGCGAGATATTTTTTGAGGTTAAACTCTGCTTCGTTGTGATAAATCCCGCACCACAAATTTTTACTTTTAGCGTCTTGTGATGCGGGACAAGGCGGACTTTGAAGTAATTCTACCTTCCCGATTTTTCTAATTCTCTTATCGAGATCCCAATCTTCGCAGGCGTAAAGTTTCTCGTCAAATCCTCCCGTTTCTAAAAACTTGTCTTTTTTGATAAATCGCACCGCGTCAATGGCTGTTCCGTTATAAAATCCCCTTTCGAATCTTCGGACTTTCGAGAAAAAACTTTTCCCCGCCACGATTTCGGGAATATAGAGAGCAATGATATTTTTGTCTTTCAAAACTCTTTCCACGCATTCTTTCGCGACATTTTCGCCGAGTGTCATATCCGCGTCCAAATGAATGAAATATTCCCCCTTCGATTTTTCCACTCCGAAATTCTTCTGGGCCGATCTTTCCGGCCCCCTGTTAAACATTTTCAAGTTTAACGGGGCAAGCCTTTCGCTAAATTCATTGATAATTTGCTTGGTTCCATCGGTTGAACTGTTATCAACCACGATAATTTCGATATTTTCCTTCGGGTAAGATTGCGCCAAAACAGATTTCAGGCAATTCCCGATATTCCTTTCTTCGTTTTTTGTTGTTATAATGATGGATATCAGCATAGAGGGCTTTTATCTAATATTATCTTAAGCATCCTAAAAAATCCACCCGGTGAGTCTTGGCAATTCCCAGAAAAATTATATAAAAAGAAACCTCCGGCATTACCCAGTTTCAAAAATTGCCGCCGATTTGGGAATACCCGAGAGCAAGGTTTTGGATTATCTCAAGAAGAAATGGTCACCTGAAAAATATGACAAATTCATGCGGAATAGATTCACAGCGGAATCCGTTTTAAATGAAACACCAGTTAGTTTTAGTTTTTCGAAATTTATTCGCGAAAACCGACTTACATTGGCCTTCCTTGCGCTTTTGGTTTTTGTTTCATATACAAACTCTTTCGGCAACGGATTTGTTTCTGACGACATAGCCGGGTTCTTGAAAAATGAAAATATTGGAAAATTTTCCAGCATTTTTGCCGGTCCCGCCCATTTTTCGCTCCCGGCTTTCTTTCAATTCGTTGCTTTTCAAATCGGCGGGCTGCATCCCTTTGCATTCAGAATAATCAATATTCTTTCCCATCTTGGATGCGTTATTTTAGTCTACACTCTTCTGAATCTCTCAATGAAAAAGCAGATTGCTTTCATCGCCGCTTCACTGTTTGCGGTTCATCCCATTCTCACCGAATCAGTTTCCTGGATTTCAGGAGGCCTCTATTCAATGTATGCGTTTTTATTTCTTCTCTCCTTTCTTTTCTATCTTCTTTCGAAAAATAATCAAAAATACATTTATTATTCGATTGCCTTTTACGCCCTTTCCATAGTTTCCTCGGAAAAAGCGCTGGTGCTTTTTTTGGTTTTCGCCCTGTATGAATTTTCTTTCGGCAGTCTCAAATACAACTGGAAAAGAATCCTTCCTTTTTTCCTGATAAGCGCGGTTATTTTGGTTCTCTACGTCGGAAAAATAGGCTACCGGGTCACCGCCGTTGAGACTCAAACATACCAGGCGCCCAGCGGCATGTATAATCCCCTGCTTCAGGTTCCCATTGCTTTGGGATCGTATTTGGGACTCATTTTCTGGCCGGCGAAGCTGACCTTATACCAGACGGAAATGACATTTTCACAAGGCCAATATATTATCTTTGTCATAGCAACGCTCATTTTTTTGGGCGCTATCGCCTGGGGATATTTCAAAAATAAAAAAATTTTCTTTTGGCTGTTATTTTTCATCATCACCCTTCTTCCCACTATCACTCCTCTCAAAATTTCCTGGATTGTGGCCGAGAGGTATGCTTATCTTGGAACTTTGGGAATTATTGTTTGCGTGGCCATGTTCTTTGATCGTTTTATAAAACTGAATGAGAACAGCAAAATGGTCGGATATTTCGCCCTTGTAATAATTGTCGCGTCCTTGTCCGTTCGAACAATAATTCGCAACAGGGATTGGAAAAATGAAGATACGCTTTGGCTGGCCACCGCCAAGGTTGCCCCTTCCGGTCAGCAAATCCACAATAATCTGGGAGACGTCTATGCCCGGCAGGGCGACCTCAGAAAAGCTGTCGAAGAATTTCAAAAAGCCATCGAGATCAATCCGAATTACGCGGACGCCTACCACAATCTCGCCAACACCTATCAGCAGATGGGACAGATTGACGCGGCGGTTGAAAATTACCAAAAAGCTTTGAGCATCAATCCGAAGCTTTGGCAGTCATACCAGAATATGGCGGCTATTTATTTCAACGCGGGAGATTTCCCAAAAGCGCTTGAGAACATAAAAAAGGCCCTCGAAATCGATCCGCAAAACCAACAGCTTCAGGAGAATTTGAAAGTGATTGAAGAAAAGATCAAGGCTAAGCCTTAGGGATTCCCTAAGGCTTAGCCTTGAGTTGAAAAATCAGCAAGATGCCCCAAGACTTTTTTGCCGGCTCGTCCGATATGTTTTATGTCCCCCCACCCGCGAAGGCCGGTGATTTTTTTTGCCAAAAATTTGGGGGTAATGAAGGAACGATAAAATTTTCTGACTATTTTTTTGAGTTCTTCGGGATTCGTTTCTGTTTTCATCACCGGTTCGCGCTGATCGAAGCGGTCGTAGTCTTCGGTCAGAAGCAGATTGTTTTCTTGGCAATATTTATAAAGCGGCGTGCCGGGATACGGAATGGCAAGCGTGGCCTGAAGCGAATCAATATAATTTTTTCTGAATAGTCTTTTTACTAAATTGTGGGTATTTTCAACATCTTTTTTTGTTTCCCAGGGGTAACCGACCATCACTGTAATATGCGGCTCGAGCCCCGCTTTTTTACAATCCTTCAGACCCGGCTCGATTTCTTCGACTTTTAGATTCTTATTTATCCGTTCCAGCGTTTCTTGATTGGCTGATTCCAGGCCAAACAAGATCATCCGAAACCCCGCTTTTTTCATCAGCTTCCAGGTTTCAGGATTTTTGATTGCGTTAAGCCGCATATTACAATCGAGCACAACTCTTTTATTGTATCCACGCTCTATCATTCCATGACAAAATTCCTTGAGCCATTTCCCGATCGGCAAAGTTCCCGAATCTTCCATAATTTCTTTTACTCCCAGTTTTATCAGCTCGCCTATTTCATCGAGAGCCTCTTCGACTGATCGCGCCCGAAATTTTCCACCGGGAAACATCGTTGTCCAGGAGCAAAAAGAACATTTTCCCCACCAGCAATCGCGGGCATTCATCACATAAGAGCCAGGAGTATATTTATAGTTTCCGTTTTTATAAGCGTAGAGTTTCCATCTGGTTAGTTCGCGGTCAATTTGCGGCAGTTCGTCGAGAGAATGTTTTGAAAGATCGTATTTGCCGCCACAGATAATTTTTCCATCTTCACGAAACCAAACGCCGGCTAGGTTTCTTAGGTTGCTTAGATTTCTTAGGAGATCGAGAAGAAGAAAGTCATAATCTCCGCCGGCGATTACATAATCTACCTTGGAGTTTTTCATTGATTCTTCCGGAAGAGCGGTGACGTGATCGCCCATCAGAACGAATTTTGGATTCCATCCCAATCCTTCTCCCCTGCCCGAGGGGAGATGTCCCGCAGGGACAGAGGGGTGGGAGCTTTTTAGTTCATCAATTACCTTCCAGTGCCTTTTCACAACCGGGGTTTTGGTTTCAATGGCAACAATGTCCGGTTTTTCACGGATGATCCTCTTTTTCCATTCTTCATAGCTCAATTCTTCCGCGATCGCGTCGTCCCAAAAAACCTCATACCCGTTCCCGGCAAGAAGCGTCGCGGCCGAGGCCGGAATCATCGGGTAAATATAGGTCGGATCGGAAAACCACTGAAACTGCCGGTTTTGGGAGAGTAATGGCACGCCTTTGGGGGATTCGAGCGGTGGGTATGAAATGGCTATTTTCATCATTTACGAACTACGAATTTAGCGAAATACGAAAAGGATATTATCTTAGATTAACTATCCTTTTGAACCTGACGCCGTCATTTGTAAAAGTGATTATTATACCAAGTTTAAGGTTCTTTGCTCTAAGATACTTATAAATTTGATCTATATCTTTACTTGAGATAAAGCTTCTCTGTTTTATTTCAAGTATAATTTTTCCAAAAACCAAAAAATCCAAAATATAAATTCCGAGCATTTCTTCTTTATATTTTAGTTTATATCTTAGCTGTTCTACAAACTCGAATCCGCTGTTTTTAAACTCTTTTGCCAGTGCTTTTTGATAAACATTCTCTTTATGTCCAAATCCCAATTCTTTATATACTTTGAAGACAATCCCCATTATCTGATAACATTCTTCCGCAAATATCAATTTCTTTTTTGTTTTCATACTGTCTCCTTTCGTATTTCGTTTTTTTCGTAGTTCGTAAATTACCGCAGTTTACTCTTCAAATTCCTCACAAATATCAGCCCCTGCAGAAAACGCAGGCCGTAGAAAATGTGGGTGAGGAAGATATAGTATGACGCGGCGAGGGTGACGAGAATATTTTTTTCGTGCCGGTATATATCATAGAAAGCGTTGAGAAGCGCCACGAAATAAATTATCCAGCCAAGAATATAAAGTTCCAGAAATATTTTTGAAAAATAACTAAGTATTCCTCCAAAAATTATAAACAAAACGAAAAGACTCGGCATAAAATATCTCCAATTGAGGGACGTCGCCGAAAATCTCTTGGCAAAAAATCCGCGGTGAAGCCCGTAGGCGCTGATTTGCTTCACGTGCTTCACGATTCCCTCCCGCCGATGGTGATAGACAATCAATTCCGGGTCGTAGAGAATTTTGGCGTTTTTTTTCACGAGAAGATCAAAGCCCAGCTTTGTGTCTTCGCCCGGCCAATAGTCCCCTACAAAACCGCCTAATTCTTCAAAAGCTTTTTTCCGAATGGAAAGATTAACAGTAGGCCAATCGGCCACAAATTTCTTTTTTCCGTAAGGACGATATCTTTCCGGAAAACCGCTCGAAAGTGAGCTTAAAAAAGTGGCTCCGGAAACCCTTTGCCAGAATTTGTTCTCTTTCGGAGTCATAGCCGGCCCCCCCACCGCCACAATGTTTTCATCTTCGAAATCCTTTTTCAAAACATCAAGAAAATCGTCTTTGGGAAAAGCATCGTCGTCAATAAAAACAAGAATCTCCCCCTTTGCGTCTCGAATAGCCAGATTCCTTTTTTGGGCCGGGCCGACCGAACCTGTCGTGATCTGCCTGGTTTTTTCCCAAACCTCGTCCGTGGCTGAATCCGGATAAATAATAATTTCAAAACTATTTCCTTCCAATAAAAGAATCCGGGGAATTAATCCTCTTACGTAATCATTGATCTCTTTTACGGGTATCACAAAGCTGCATTTAATCATTGTTGTCATATGACGGGTTCAATAATTTTTTTCTTTTTGCCTGAAAAATTGAGGAGAATCGCGAAAAAATAACCCAAAAGAAGCGAGAGGCTCACCGAAACCGCGACTTGAGCCAGCGTCCCGTGAAACCGAAAAATAGCCGCCGCCATAACAAACGCCGTGAAAAGCAAAAGCCAGTTCATCCGGAAGTCGTGTTTTGCGAAAGCCAAATCGGCTTCAAACTTGAGAAGAGACAAAAGAAGAGACATTAAGCCGAAGAGCCACAGATTACCCGAAACTGCCCGGTATTTCTCTCCGAAAAGAAGGACGACGAGCAGTTGCGGGAGAAAATAATAAATCAAGATAAGTCCTGCCCCAATCGCCAGCATCAAGCCCAGGGAAAAAAGAAATATTTTCGGCCGGAGAGACTCGCCGTAGTGGCCGTCGGCGCAGGCTTGCGGAAGAGCCACGCTGACAACGGAAAGATTGAGCCAGAGAATTACTTTTCCCAGCACGCTCAAGGCCCCGTAATAACCGGTAAGCTCCGAAGTGGTCAAACTCTTTACAAGAAGAATATCGGCGTTCATTACCAAAGCGACCGTCAAAGAAAAGAAAAATATCCGGGCCGCGTTTTTCCATATTTTTTTCCTGGAAATATATTCCTCCCAGTTTTTTTCCGCCTCACCTCGGGATTCTTCTTTTATCCCCCCGCCCACAAGGGCGCGAGGACGTATTTTCTTCCAGAAAAAAATCGCCGCCAGCCAGCCAAGAAGGGCGGAAACAGCCAGAGCGAAAACCACGGGTGAGGATTTTTTGAAAAAAGAGGCCAGGCCGTATCCAAAAACCAGCTTTGAAAAAGCGGCTGTCAGCCCGGCAATCGTCAGCCAAAAAAATTTCCGCCAGGCCCGCAGAGTTTCCTGATAGACGACCGCCG
>PFVO01000013.1 GCA_002790655.1 Candidatus Moranbacteria bacterium CG_4_9_14_3_um_filter_44_28
AGGGTAATAGTCCCGTAGGCGAAAACGAAACAACTTTATTGTTATTGTTCTCAAGTAAGGCGGGACCGGAGAAATCCCGTCTGAAGCTGGGAGCACTAAACTTCCAAGGCTAAATATCGTTTGAGATCGATAGTGAACTAGTACCGTGAGGGAAAGGTGAAAAGCACCCCGTTGAGGGGAGTGAAATAGAACTGAAACCATACGCTTACGTAGAGTAGGAGCTCCGACATGACGTCGGGGTGACTGCGTGCTTTTTGTAGAACGAGCCAACGAGTTAATTCTATGCGGCAAGTTTAAGCAGTTCAAAACTGTGTAAACATAGTGAAAGCGAGTTTTAATGGACGAAATAAGTCGCATGGATTAGACCCGAAGCCGGGCGAGCTACGCATGAGCAGGGTGAACCCCGAGTAACATCGGGGGGAGGCCCGCACCCACGCGCCGTACAACACGCGGGGATGACTTGTGTGTAGAGGAGAAATTCCAATCGAGCTCGGCCATAGCTGGTTCTTCCCGAAATAGCTTGAGGGCTAGCGTCGGGGAACATAATCGCGGGAGGTAGAGCTACTGAATGAGAGATCGTGGAGCAATCCTAGGTCTCTCAACCAAACTCCGAATGCCCGTCGATTTTATCCCGGCAGTCAGAGTATGAGGGCTAAGCTTCATGCTCAAAAAGGAAACAGCCTAGACCGCCGTCTAAGGTCCCTAAATCTATGTTAAGTGGTAAAGGAGGTGAGATCTCCTAGACACCTAGGAGGTTGGCTTAGAAGCAGCCATCCTTTAAAGAGTGCGTAACAGCTCACTAGTCTAGAGATTTCGCGCCGAAAATTCAACGGGGCTCAAACATAGTACCGAAGACGCGGGCTCCGACGTTAAGTCGGAGCGGTAGGGAAGTGTCCTCATCTGCTGCGAAGCTCCGATGTGAGTCGGAGTGGAGCGATGAGGAGTAAGAATGTTGGCATGAGTAACCGCAATTGGGGTGAGAACCTCCAACGCCGAAAGTCCAAGGTTTCCTGGGCAATGTCGATCAACCCAGGGTTAGGCGATCCTAAGGCGAGGCCGAAAGGCGTAGTCGATGGACAGCCGGTTAATATTCCGGCCCCGCAATATTATTCGACGGAGTGACGTATTCTAGTAGTCTCTGCCCCTTATTGGATTGGGGTAGGTGTGTTGAGGGCGTTCTCTTGGCAAATCCGGAGAGCACAACCCAAGGCACAACTGGAAGTCCGATTTATCGGGCGAACGGAGATGAGCAGGGTACCGGGAAAAACTTCTAAGTTCAAAATAATATTGCGTCCGTACTTAAAACCGACACAGGTGGACTGGGCGAGTAGCCTAAGGCGAACGGGAGAACCCTCGTTAAGGAACTCGGCAAAACAACTAGACGTAACTTAGGGAGATGTCTTTCCCCGATGAATAATCGGGGGTGCAATTAAAGATTCCAAGCGACTGTTTATCAAAAACACAGGTCTCCGCAAACCCGTAAGGGGAAGTATGGGGGCTGACGCCTGACCAGTGCTGGAACGTTAACGGGAGCGGTGCAAGCCAATCCCCGAAGCGCCAGTGAACGTCAGCGATAACTATAATCGTTCTAAGGTAGCGAAATTCCTTGTCGGGTAGATTATCGGAACTGCCCGAGTATTGTAGCAATGCAATACAAGCAAACTGGCTAATAACGGTGAAGGCTAAGATTCGAGAGAATTATGCTAATACCGTGGGAATCTGTTATAATTTCAACAGAACCCGTAACGACTGAAGCGAAAGCTAAGATCCCGAAAAAAACGGGATAATACGCCAGCGCTTATCAAATAAAAGAAACATATGGATTTTGCAATGTACATTTCCGGTTTTGTAGATGGAGAAGGATGTTTTTGCATTTCTTTCAACTTCAGAGAGAAACTGAAAACAAAAATCGAAGTGCGTCCGAGTTTCGCTGTTAGTCAAAATAAGCGAAATTTAGATGTATTGAAAAAGATTCGAGATTATTTTGGGTGCGGAAATATCCGTTTTTCCAAAAATGATCAGAATTATAAATTTGAAGTGAGGAATATTTCGGAATTGAGAAGAAAAATTATTCCCCATTTTAAATCCTATCCATTACAGACTACAAAGAGAGCTGATTTTCAAATTTTTGAGGAAATCTGTGATCTTGTAGCTCGGACAAAACACAGAAATCCAATTTATTTGAAGCAAATCATTGATTTTGCCTATCAAATGAACATTTCTGGAAAAAGGAGATACAAAAAAGCAGAACTCCTAAGTGTTTTAGATAAGATGAAGATATAGTCTGATTTTTCGCGAAAGCGATCAAACGTGAATGAAGTTCCGACCCGCATTAAAGGCGTAACGACTTGGAAACTGTCTCAACGAGGGACCCGGTGAAATCGCAATGGCAGTGAAGATGCTGCCGACCTACGGCAAGACGAAAAGACCCCGTGGAGCTTTACTATAACTTGGTATTGGGTTGTGATTTTAGCTGCCTAGCATAGGTGGGAGGCTTTGAAACCTCGCTTTCGGGCGAGGTGGAGCCGCCAGTGTAATACCACCCTGCTGAAGTCGCAATTCTAACCCCGCACCACTCGTTTCACTTCGAGTGCGGGGCAGGCCCTGCTTGATGAAAAATCAAGAGGCTTGCCCTGCACCGGAGCGTAGCGACTGGTGCAGGGACAGTGCCTGGTGGGTAGTTTGACTGGGGCGGTCGCCTCCCAAAAGGTAACGGAGGCGCTTACAAAGGTTGGCTAGCTCCGGATGGAAATCGGAGTGATAGCGCAAACGCAAAAGCCAGCTTTACTGGAAGGCCCATAAGCCGACCAGTCACGAAAGTGGAAGTTAGTGAACCGACCATCCCTCGTAGGAGGGTGGAAGATCATCAGATAAAAGTTACCCCGGGGATAACAGGCTAATTCCTCCCAAGAGTCCACATCGACGGAGGAGTTTGGCACCTCGATGTCGGCTCATCGCATCCTGGGGCTGGAGAAGGTCCCAAGGGTTTGGCTGTTCGCCAATTAAAGCGGTACGCGAGCTGGGTTCAAACCGTCGTGAGACAGGTTGGTCTCTATCTGCCGTAGGCGTTGTTGCTTGAGAGGAGTCTTTCCTAGTACGAGAGGACCGGAAAGAACGAACCTCTGGTGTACCAGTTGTTCCTGCCAAGGGCACTGCTGGGTAGCTATGTTCGGAAGGGATAATCGCTGAAAGCATCTAAGCGAGAAGCCCACCTCAAGATTAGGCAATATGGCTTCCTGGAAGATGACCAGGTCCGATGTAAAATCGGACTCCGTACCCCCGATGTTACAATCGGGGCGTCGGAGTTGATAGGCTTCAGGTGTAAGCGCGGCAACGCGTTCAGCCGAGAAGTACTAATAAGCCAAAGAGTTTACCCTGTTTGATTTTGTAAAAATTCAACAGGCGAGTTCTATCGTAATAAAATAGGCCAGCAATTAGCAATCACGAAAAATTTTTGAAATTATAATTCCCAGTGCTTCTAGCGGAGTGGGCACACCCGATTCCATCCCGAACTCGGAAGTTAAGCATTCCAGCGCCGATGGTAGCCTCACGGCAAGAGTAGGTCAGTGCTGGGAATTATAATTTCAAATCAGCGCCGACTTGTCCCCCGTAGGGGGATGGTAGCCTTCGGGCAAGAGTAGATCGATGCCAAGCATTCTGGATTAAAGATAAAAAAACCGAGCATTAAAACTCGGCTTTTTATTTTTTGTATGTAAAAATTTTACTAATTATGCTATTTTTTACTCCACTCGTATCTCAAACCCTACCTGTCCCTCGAAACTCGGCACTGATTTCACCCAAAAAGGGAAAAATTTCACTTCGATTGATTCAATTTCGGTAAATTTGGCGTAGCGTTCGCGGAGAGCCGCCTCGTTATAGCCGATAATGGCTTTTTTATCGAGCATTTTGCTGGGAAGTTTCGGAGTGAGGATGGCGGGAATAGAAATTTTTACATCCGCTTTTCCATCCATTCCGCTGATGTCAGAGAGTTCGTACTTGATATTTTTCTCGTCAATCTCTGAAATTTCTTGATTGGCGCTGATTTGCTCTTTGAATTTCTCAACAGCCGTGTCTTTTAAATCTTTTTCATTATACACAATCGAGGAAACTTTTCCCCGGACGAACATTTGGAAATTATCAATTGTCGTTTCCGGAGCGACGCTCGCGCGGCTTTCCAGGATTTCCACTCTCGTGAGAGCGGGGGAGAGCTTCGAATCAGCCGGAATTTGATTTTTTAATTTTTCAATTTCCTGTTTTCCCAGTTCCTCGGCGGTAAATTGCGTTGCGCGCGCGATGTCGTCCGCTGAAACAACTTTCGTTTCGATTTCTCCGCCGGAAAAATTTTCCTCATTTTCCGCCCAAATTCTTTCCCGGTTCCACTGGCTCATCCGCAGAAAATAAAATTTTCCCGGGTCGATATTTCCGGTGAGGCCCTTGTTTTTTGCGGTAATAGAGGCTGTCACTTCGCCTTCGGCGATTGCGACCGTGTCATTATCAAGCAGGAAAATATTCTTGGGATCAAGGCCGACTGCTTCCGGTGACTCGCTCTGCACAAGTTGCGCTCCTTTTTGCAGAAAAAAATCTTTTTTCCAGATATTTTTGATTTTCACCGTTCCCTTGGCAAAATCTTCCGTTTTGCGGAGCGATACGTCCGAAATATCCTTTGTTATTTCTCCCTGCGACTCCATGATTCTTCCCGGCAAAATTCCGTTCGCGATGCCGGGCTTCAGAGCCTTGGCGTCAATCGCGAGGCTGATCACGTTCGATTTTTTTTCTATTTTCGGGTGAATAATAATCGTCGCGCGAGCGAGAGTGAGGCTGATTACAACAATGGCGACTATTGTCACGAGCAGCACAAAAAGCCAGAAAAATTTGCGGGAAGGGGAATTGTCATAACGGCCTAAATGCATAATTTTTTTTACGAATTACGAATCCGCTTCGCTCTACGAATATACGAATTACGAATTTTATGTATTCGTATATTTGTAAGAGATTCGTAATTCGTAAAGACTAGGATAATTGTAAAACTTCCCGAATCTTCTTCGCCACCTCCTTATCATACTTGATCCGGTATGGTGTTTCAAGCCGGCTGGCGGATCCCGGATTTCTGCCTCCGATTTCCAGATATACTTTGCAGTTTCCCTTTGACGCCTGTCCCAAAACATTTGAAACCCGGCGCAGGAGTTCCGAGGTTGATTTTTCCGGCAGATTGATGAAAATTTTCTGAAAGCTATTGTCGCGCTCCGCGTCAGTTTTTCTCTGATTTTCCAGAGCGCGGTATCTTTCGATTTCTTCCTGATTAACGAGCCGCGCCTCGTCGCATATTATCTTGAGCGTGCCGTCTTTATCTGAAATTTTTCCGGAAACAAGCACGATGTTTCCTTCCGAAAACAATCCGCCAAACTGATCCAGGGCTTTGGGAAAAACGATCACTTCCATTTTTTGCCCGCCGGCGTCTTCGAGGCCGACAAAGTACATATTTTTCTGACTTTTTTGAAGAAATACTTTCTTGATGTTTTCAATAATCCCGCCGATCGTTACGTTTTGGCCGACATAACTTTCGTCAATTTGGGAAACGGGCGTTGAAAATTGTCTGAAAAAATCGAAAAATTCGGCCAAAGGGTGATCGCTGACATAAAGTCCGAGCAATTCTTTCTCCCAAGCCAGCCTTTCAAGTTTCGGGGCTGGTTCGGCAGGGGAAAGGCTTATTTCGGGCAGTTTGATTTCTATTCCGCTCGCGCCAAAGAGGCTCACTTGATTGGAATTCTCCCTGCGCTGAAAGTCTTTTGAATAAGCGAGAATATTTTCGACGTTCGAAAACAGCTGATTGCGTTCGCCAAGTTCATCCAAAGCGCTGCTTTTTATCAAACTTTCCAGTGATTTTTTGTTGAGATCTTTGGTTTGAATTCGTTCAATGAAGCCGGTCAAACTTTTGTACTTTCCATCTTTTTTTCTTTCCTCGACAATAACATTGGCAACATTTTTTCCGACATTTTTGACGGCGCCAAGGCCAAAACGTATTTTCTCCTCGCCCCTCACCACTTTTTTATCTTTAACAACATTTTTTTGATTCGGCGAATTATTTAAAATTTCATTATCTTTACCAGTTTCTTTGGAAAAAGTGGTGAGGGGCGAACATATCGCCGCAAATGTCACAAAACTCTCATTGATATTCGGCGGAAGAACTTCAATTCCCATGTTGCGCGCTTCCTCAATTTCAATGGCAATGCGGTCAATGTCATTTTGATCGGAAGTGAGAAGGGCGGCCATAAATTCGGTGGGGTAATGGGCTTTGAGGTAGGCGGTTTGATACCCGATGAGCGCGTAGCAGGCGGCGTGCGAGCGATTGAATCCGTATCCGGCGAACGGCTCAATGAAAGCAAAAACTTTTTCCGCAATCCGGCGGTCAACGCCGTTTCGGACGCATCCGTCAATGAATTTTATTTTTTCCTGCTGAATGAGCTCGGGAATTTTCTTGCCGACCGCTTTTCGCAAAATGTCGGCTTCGGAAAGGGAAAATCCGGCCAAAGCCTGTGAAATCTGCATAACCTGTTCCTGATAGACGGCTATGCCGTAGGTGTTTTTGAGAATTGATTCCAGTTTCGGGTGGATATATTCAATTTTTTTCCGGCCGTGTTTTCGGGCGATGAAATCGGGAATCCATTCCATCGGGCCGGGGCGATAAAGCGCCACCATGGCAATCACATCTTCAAACGTGGTCGGCTTGAGCTGGCGCAGATATCTTTTCATCCCTCCGGATTCAAATTGAAAGACCCCCGTTGTCAGCGCGTTTTGAAGAAGCTCAAAGGTTTTTTTGTCGTCGAGTGGGATTTTTTCGATATTTATTTTCCTGTCTTTTGTTTTTTCGATGATTTTGAGGGCATGCTGGATGATAGTCAGGTTTTTGAGTCCCAGAAAATCCATCTTGAGAAGACCGATTTTTTCGACATAACTTGATTTCGTTGAGGCGGAATACTGCGTAACGACGTTTTTTTCATCGCCGGAGATGTATTGAAGCGGGCTGTAGTTCACTACCGGCTCGGGAGTTATCACCACTCCGCAGGCGTGCATTGAAGCGTGTCTTGCCACTCCCTCAAGCCGCGAAGCGCTGTCAAGAAGTTTTTTGGCGGCCGGATCAGAGTTGTAAAGACTTGAGAGCTCCGGGACATTGGAAACAGCATCCTTTATCAGCATTTGCATGGGGATCATTTTAGCAGTCTGATCGCAGAAGTTATACGGATATCCAAGAGCCCGACCGGCGTCGCGCACGGCGGCGCGGGCGGCCATAGTTCCGAAAGTGATAATTTGAGCGACGTGGTCATGGCCATATTTGTCCCGGACGTAATTCAGGACTTCGTCACGGCGGGCATCGGCAAAGTCCATATCAATATCCGGCATGGAAACGCGGTCCGGATTCAAAAAGCGTTCGAAAAGAAGATTATATTTTATCGGATCGATATTAGTGATATTAAGAATGTATGATACAAAACTTCCTGCGGCGCTTCCGCGTCCCGGCCCAACAACGATTCCCTGATTTTTTGCCCAGTTGACAAAATCCTGAACAATCAAAAAATATGAAGCAAAACCGGTCCTCTCAATCACGCCCAGTTCAAAATCCATTCGGTCGCGGTATTCCCCGGGAGGATTTTCACCAAACTTTTTTTCAAATCCTTTTTCGCATAATTCACGCAAATATGACTCGGGCGTGTAGCCTGTTGGAACCTTGAAGTAAGGAAGCTTGCTGTTCCCAAGTTCTATTTCCAGGTTGCAGACTGCGGCGATTTTTCCTGTATTTTCAATTGCTTCCGGAACATACTTAAAGCTCTCGTACATTTCCTTTGGGCTCCGCATATAAAGGTCAAAGTCCATCATGTTCATCCGATTGGATTCACTGACTTTCCGGTTGGTTTGAACGCAGAGCAGAATGTCCTGAGCATTGTTGTCTTCCGGATGGACATAGTGCAAATCAGTTGTGGCGACGAGCGGTATGCTGGTTTTTTGCGAGATTTTAATAAGTGCATCGTTGGCGATTTTTTGGTTTGGATATTTTGGATGGTGCTGGAGCTCAAGATAGAAATTTCCTTTTCCGAAAATTTCCTCGTATTCGCGGGCGGCTTTTTCGGCTTCGTCAATTTTTCCGCTGACGGCCAGGGCGGGAATTTCTCCCTCGATGCAGGCGGAGAGGCCAATCAAGCCTTCAGAATGCTTTCGCAGGAGGTCTTTGTCTATTCGGGGCTTATAATAAAAACCCTCAAGATGAGCGATTGTGACGAGTTTCATAAGATTTTTATAACCCGTCTCATTTTTGGCAAGCAAAATCAAATGATGGCGAATGTCATCAATTTTAGGGCGTTTCATTTCCCGTCCGTTCGGCGCGAGATACATTTCACAGCCGATAATTGGCTTGATCCCTTTGTCTTTCGCTTTTTGATAGAACTCAATCGCGCCATAAAGCACCCCGTGGTCAGTGAGGGCAAGGGCTTCCATTCCCAGTTCCTTGGCGCGGTCCAGAAGCTCGTCAATTTTCGCAAGCCCGTCCAGAAGGGAATAGTGAGAATGGACGTGAAGGTGAACGAAATTTGTTTTGTTTGAATTGTTTTTCGACATAACCAAAAATAACCTCCCCTAAAATAAAGGCTTGTTGTTTTTTATTATTATATCAGTTTTTTTACTTTTTCAAAAGGCCCTAAGTTTTTTAGAATAAAAAATAAGCCCTAAAAGAAGGAGCTTATTTTTACGAAAGATTATGATGTTGAACCCAGCTTTCGAATTTTTATCCAAGAAACACCGTAGATAACGTTATTCGCTCTATTCCAGATTCCTTTAACTGTAACGTCATAGCTATTTTGAAGATCGGTGATTGTCTTTGCAACACCTCGATATTTTTTGACAACCGTGTTGTTAGTTACCTTTACAATCTGATCGCCGCGGTTTCTTGTATGTAGTGAAAAGTGCTGATAGGGATATGTTGGGTCAGTGGTTCCGGTGCCTATATATGTTATATCAGTAATAATTCCATGAAAACTTGCGCCAAGTTTTTGAATTGAATTGTCTCGAATTTTTGTCGCGGTTATAGTCTTTCTATCTGCGGAAAGTGTTCCCCAAATTTTTAGTTTGTCGTTTTGCATAATCTCGGAAAATTCAGCAGTCGCGTTATAGCGGCGCACAATTTTCGCGTTGGTAGCATCAATTGTATAGGAAGTATTTTTAATAGTCACTGGAATCGTTTTAGTTCCTCCGTCAACCGTAGGCGTACTTGTCACGATTGCCTCGTTATATATTTTCCTGTGCTGAGCATTGTTATTTCCTCCCTTTTTGGCGTCTGCCGAAACCGCTAGTGCAGCAACAAAAAAGCTTGCCAAAACCATTATCATAGCAAATTTGAGGCTCTTTTTCATGTTTTTTATGTTTAAGAATTATTATTTCTATTATATTCCGGTATATTCCGGCGTGAAAAAGGTGTCAATTCTTGGATCAGTCGTCTAAATCCTCATAATTATCCTTGTCGAGAATTGTGACCCACTTGGTTTTGGTTATCGTATTGTTTTTGTCGCTCCATTTTCCGCGGACCAGTATTTTGTCGTTCTCCTGAAGATCGGAAAAATCTATGTCGTGGCCGTCTTTATTTTCAATATCGGTTGAGTTGAGAACGGCTACCGTTTGCTTGTCGCGGTCGAGCGTGTCAATTTTGAAAGTTTTGGTGCTTTCGGTGAGAGAATCAATAACGCCGTAGAAAGTAGCCGTCTTCTTGTTGTTATAGCTCAAGTCGCGGATTTTTGTGGCGGTCACGTCTTTATCGTCAAAAGATCCTTCAATGTTAATAACGTCTCCTTTCTTGACTTTTGAATATTTCAAACTCTTGCTTCCGCTTGATCCTTTTCGGATTTTGGCGTTTTTGGCGTCAACGACGTAGGTCGTGCCGCTCTTGACCGCTTCCAGAGTTTTTGCGCTGTGGCTGATTTTTTCAATGATTGCATTCTTGACTACCTTGGCTTCGGCGGCCTTAGCAGAAAACATCGCTCCGGCCAAAACTGCCAATACTCCAAGACTGACGATAATAATTTTCTTTCTCACGCGTTTGTATTAATTTTTATTAGTTTTATAATAACATAAAAGAAACAAACAAAGCAAAACCATGATTTATCCCCACTTGGATTACGAAAACAAATACTGGAAACGCGGATGTCGTTTGATTGCGGGGATTGACGAAGCTGGCCGCGGACCACTTGCTGGTCCGGTGGTCGCCGGCGCAGTGATAGTGTTTCCCGAAATCATCAAGGAAATCAGGAAAAATCCCCTCTGCAAGCTGATACGCGATTCCAAGATGCTTTCTTTTCGCCAGCGCGAGAAAGCCTTTGATTTGATCACGGTCCACTTTCCCTTTGGGATCGGCTGGTCGAATCATGAAACGGTTGACCGGGTAAATATTATGCAGGCCGCCTATCTTGCGATGAAAAAGGCAATTTCGGACCTCAAACGAAAACTTGACTCTGATATTGAAATAGCGCTTATTGACGGGCGAAACGTCATTCCGAATATCACGCTAAGACAAAAAAATATTGTGGGCGGCGACAAATTTGTTTTCTCGATTTCCGCCGCGTCCATTGTTGCCAAAGTGACGCGCGACCGGATGATGATCAAGCTTCACGAAAAATTTCCCGAGTACCATTTTGACAGGCACAAGGGATATGGGACGAAATTGCATTTTGAAATGCTTATGAAGCACGGACCATGTGAGGTGCACAGGAAAAGTTTTCGATTGAAACCAAAAGGGTCTTGACCCCCATACCAATTTCAGATTTTTTTGTTGCAATACTTTGTTCTTGTTGGGAGTTATATTCGTTTAAAAAAATTTATAAAATAAATTGGTGTGGGGGCTTGACAAACATTTCAAAAAAACTACAATCATAGTAGCTAGAAATATTTTTATAAAATTTTTATTTTTATGTCCGTTCCGAAACAGCGTCACACCAAAGGAAGAAGAAATCGCCGCCGGGCAAACATAAAAATCAGTTCGAAAAACTTGATTGTCTGTTCGCATTGTTCTAAAATGATTGTGAAGCACAGGATTTGTCCGCACTGCGGATACTACAAAGGAAAAAAGTTAGTCGAAATTAAGACTAAAAAAAAGAAGGGCAAGGCAGGGAAAGAAAAAAAGAAAGAATAAATCATGTAGTACAGAATAAAACTTGCATTCAATTCGTAGAGATTATCAAAATTTAATTATTAGACCAAAAATCCGAACCACAAAAAATGAAACAGATGAAGCGGGGGGCCGGAGAAACCTGTACCTTCGGAGTGCATCTTACTCTTGATGGGTATGGGGGTAATCCGGAGAAGCTCAATGACCCAGAACTGGTCAGAAAAGCACTTGATGAGCTTCCAGGTAAAATGGGTATGGAGAAAATGACAGAGCCAGTTGTTCATTACGCAGAACCGAGAAATATGAAAGACAGCGGAGGTTATTCGGGATTCGTGATGATTGTCGAATCCCATATCAGCATCCATACTTTCCCCAAAAAGAAGTTTGTAAGCATTGACGCTTACACCTGCAGGGATGAGATGGACAAGGATACGGCAGTGAAGTATTTCAAAGAAATGTTCGATCTCGAAGACACAGAAGTTCGGTTTTTCAAGCGAGGGTTGAAGTTTCCCAGGCAGGATTTGGTTTAAAATTAAATTTTCCCAGCCCTGTTTTTGGGTTAGGGAAAATCAGGTTCAGCCGCAAAAAGTTTCTGCCTAACGGAAATTTTTCAGCTTTTTTGGTGAGACAAAATGATGACAAAAAAGCACGAAAATTACTGGGAATTGGTCTGGGCTCTGGCCCGGACTGATTTTAAATTGAGATATCACGGCTCGGTTTTGGGCTATGTCTGGGCGCTTTTGAAGCCGCTTCTCACTTTCCTGATTCTTAATTTCGTTTTTTCGACGATTTTCAATCCGAAAAACTCCGGCATTCAGCATTTTTCCCTTCAACTGCTAACCTCTATTATGCTTTTCAACTTTTTCTCCGAAGGAACAATGGCCGGACTCAATTCGCTCCTTGGAAAGGCGTCGCTCGTGACCAAAATTTACGTTCCCCGCTGGACGATCGTTGCCGCTTCGACCATCAATGCAACCCTGATATTCGGAATGAATCTCATCATCATTGCCGTTTTTTTTGCCTGGTACGGTTTTTGGCCCGGCATCCCGGCGATTCTGATGTTTGTGTTTTTCATCCTCCTCACCTTTTTGCTTATTTTGTCTTTCTCGTTTATTGCCGCGCCGCTCTACGTGAAGTATCGCGACCTCTCCCAAATCTGGGAAGTAGCGATTCAGGCGCTTTTCTACGGCTCGCCGATAGTTTATCCTTTGCAGATAATTCCGCAGAAATATCATGCGATACTTCTTGCCAACCCAATCGGCTACATTATCCATTTCAACAAAGTGGCTCTTACTGAAAATCACTACGCGACTTTCACGCAAAACGCGGTCTTTACGAGCTTGATCGTGATACTTTTTTTCGCAAGTCTCTTCATTTTCCGAAAACTGGAGCCGAAAATAGCGGAAAACATCTAACAGTGATCAACGATCAGTAACCAGTGATCAATATTTTTTTCAAGTACTGTTCACTGTTCGTTGTTCACTGATCATTGATGCTAAAAAACAAATACAAAATCTCCGCAATAATAATCTGCCTAATTTTCTTCTTCCTCGCTCTCTTTTCGAGCACTGGCTTCGATTGGAAAAATTTACGATTCTCCGGCAACGGGATTCTCGCCGATGAAATCCCGCACATTGGCGGGGGATATTATTATCTCAAGACGCATCGCTACTTTTTGAATCCCGAGCATCCGCCGCTCGTGAAAGATATCGCCGGACTGGGAATTCTGCTCCTCAAACATCCCCAGCCTGCTTTTCCGAACATAACAAATCAAACAGTTCTTCCTCCCGATTATCATCGCCCCGAGTACCCGTTTCAGAACACGGATTTTCCGAAGGCTTTGGAATGGCAAAACAACCAGGACCATTTTGGAGTCCTGTTTTTGTTTCATCCCCAAAATAATCCTGATATTATTGCCTTTTATGCCCGCCTGGCCGTGATTCTGGTAAATACACTTTTACTTTACCTGTTATTTTTTCTCCTGACGAAAATCTGGAGCGAACGCGCGGCGCTTCTCGGTCTTTTTTTCTTCGCCGTTTCCCAGTTCAGTATCGGCCACGGCTCATACGTCGTCATTGATTTTATGTCGGCGGTTTTGACGGTTATTGCCATTTCTGCGTTCGCGCTGTACTTCAAAAGGTACGCCGATGGTGAAAAAACGCTGAAATATTTTATTTTGGCATCGGTTTGTTTTGCTCTTGCGCTTCTCTCCAAATTTTCTTCGGTTGTTCTTATTCCGGCTATGTTTATTGGCGAACTGGTTTTCGTTGTCTGTGCAGACATTCGATGTCTAATTGGACATCGAATGTCTGTAATCGCGAAATATCTTTTTGCTTTTTTCTCACTCATGATCACGACAATATTTCTCGTCTCGATATTTTACGCTTTCCACACGTATAAAATGGAGGATTCCGTCCTCATTCAAAAACTTCACGAAAATTATCCCGAAGAGCAGCTTCCTCAATTCGGCCACAAAATTTTAGAAGGGATGGTTTATGGCAATGTGTTGCTAAAAGGCCTGGCGGCCTACATCAACGGCGTCTTTATGGTCGTAAGCCGGATGATTGTATCGGCTCAAATCACGTATTTTATGGGCCACGTCTATGGCCAAGAAGGAGCGGGATGGTGGTATTTCCCGATTCTCTATTTAGCCAAACTCTCGCCCGGATTCCATTTATTTAGCTTGTTTACCTTAGCTATATTTATTTTCACCCTGTTAAATGCCGCGAAGCGGCAATCCCGCCGAGCGGGATTATTTAACAGGGCCAATCCCCTCGCGCTTTTGCTCTGGGTTTTTATAATCTCTTATATGGCGATAACCCTTTCCTCGACTTTTCAGATCGGTCTTCGCCACATTATGCCGGTGATTTTGTGCGCTGCGGTGTTGACGGGAAGGGGAGTGGATTTGTTTTGGGAAGCAATTTTCCTAAAGCTAAACTTTAGGAAGTTCCTAAAGTTTAGCTTTAGGCTGAAACATCTTTTTCTTATGGTTTCAATCCCGATGTTTGTTTCAGTAATTTGCTCTTTTCCGTATTATCTCCAGTATTATAATTTCCTTGCCGGGGGGACGGATAAAGGGTACAAAATCGCGACCGATTCCAATTATGACTGGGGAGGATCGGATGTCCGGCGCCTGGCCGCCTGGATGCGCGACAACAACGTGCGTGAAATTTACACCCAAATTTTCGCCGACGTGCCCTTGAAATACTATCTCGGTGACGGCCAAAAATTTTTCAGTCTCCAAAACGAAGGGAAATTACCATCTTCCGGCTCCTATATTGCCGTCTCCAATTATGAATATATGAACAACGTTTATTCCGCCGACATCCCGGCACAGCATAAATACACGATTTTGGAAAATAATCTGGTGGCGAGAGTGGGGAAGACGATATTTGTATACAAAATTCCGTGATATAATAAATTTGGGCAACATTGTGCTTTGTCATTCCCGCCCGCCGAAGGCGGATAAACTCCAGCGGGAATCCAGAAATAAATAAAAATTAATCAGATCTAAAAAATAAACAAGATGAGG